>JAOZLK010000262.1 GCA_029934875.1 Bacteroidales bacterium
TCCTGGCCGACACCGACCAGTCAGCAAAAATATCCTCAGAAGAGTTGTTTAATCTGATTGTGGAGAATAATTAAGCGAACCTGGGTTAATGAAGTACTTTTTGCTTGCAAAGAGTAAATATAGTTTAAGCATTGTAGCAAAACCAGAACAGTTCAAGAAGTATCTTGAAAACCGGCTTAGTGCGTTTTTAATCAAAACCGAGGTACTGGAGCAAAAATTAGCCCATATGGTCGCGGATCTTTTTTCGGGCAGAATATTTATGCTTTTCTTATGATCCCCGTAAAACGGCTATATTTAGAACATATATCAGCAACGAGCAGAGGTTTTTAGACAGACTGCCGTTCACCGAAGTTAATTAACTCCATAATGGCGTCTTCTCCCAATTATTTAGAAATCCAAGTTTATAAATTGGGACATTTGGTTTGTTGGCAATTAATCTAAGAATCTTGTTTTTAATCCCATTTTCCGGAACGACATGGTCGCACAAAAAAATCAGAATCGATATGATCAAAAAAGATTTCTTCTTCTGAACATCCAATAGTTCCTGGTCAAACCAGATTCCAGTTGGATTATTTAATGTATCAACAGGTCTTTTAACCATATTTCTACTCCAAATCCTGGAGTGATGAGCTATAATATTGCGTATATACGTAATAGATTCCAACCAACTAGATAATTCACTATGGAGATTTAATCCCAGTTCTTTTGCAATTTGCGCTTTTGCGGGCAACTGGTGATCAAGGTTTTTGTAGAATTTCGAGAGTGTTCCCATCGAAGCTATTTCAAAGATTTTCCATGCTTCTGGATCTTCGTTTGGGTATCTTCTTTTGTGATCTTTAATAAAGATTTCCTGACTATACCTAAATTCTCTTTCCAAATGATCGATATGCCCCAGGTACTTGTCATTATCTACAAATAATTCTTCACATCTATACCAAGTTGGACCTTTAGCAAGAGAAAGATGGTAGATCATCTTGGTTCGAAGGGCTATTTCTATTCTTTCAATAGCATCAAATAGAATTAGCCTAAGCTCTCTATCAAAGTTGTACCTTTCCACAACATCCTCAAAATATGTATTATCATTAAAGGCATGAGTGGTTCGATCTTTTTGCATGTCCCACCAATAACCTTTCAAGCGGTAGTAACTAATATTTTGAAGGTAATATTGAGCTTTGGCTTCCTCGCGAAACATCATCCCGCGTTCTTTAAGAAGCTGTAGTTGTTCAGCTATGGTTCTTGCTGGTTTTTGGGACATAGCTAAAAAAAATGACCCGCGTGCAGTTCTTATGGTATGCAACACGGGTACTGTTAATACAAATATACGGCAGAAATCTTTATTTGCAAACTTTCTTCCTAAATAAGCAGGGCTAACGCACATAAAGATCAGGAAATGAGACGGGTTTGCCGATGGATACAGCACATGATCTGGTTAATATGGTTACGGGTAAGTTGGGTGTTATTCCCTCTCTTTTTATAAAGGGTACAGGGGGCTTAGCCAATTCCTGGAATTTCATGAAAATGGCCCTGCTTTGAGGATTTTGCCCCCGGTTTTACCCCGGTCTTTCCTGAAGGTGATGTTCTGGCAGACCTTCCTGTTTCGGTCCCCAACAGTGTCCGGCGGACGAGTGAAATGGAAGGACAGCTATGAAATGATCGATCATTTGGAATAGATTAGTTTTTTGCTAATGTGGCTTATGCAGCTACTTCAATCCCTGTCTTTTTGATTTCAACAACAAAAGGATTCCCCGAATTAAAATCATCCAAATTAGTAAAAATCAATGCTAAGCTCTGATGTTGACTTAAAAGCAGAGACTACATCCTCGGGGGTGAACAGATGGAAGCCTTCAGGAACAAACTCAGGTTTGTTTTTTAAGAACAGCGCCTTTCGGATTTTTTTACCATGTAAAACAGGTATTGCCTCACACTTACTATTCAAATCATTGCACAGGGAATGGATGTTCACAGAGGTGGTCCACTTAGCTTCCCCGACAATGATCTCTGTACCATCCTGTGATGCGGCAACTACATCAATTTCTACCTGACCTTTACTTTTGGTGGTTCCCCACCAGCGGGATCCAGGCTTGAATAATTTGTCCCTGAAAACCATAGGTATAGAGGCTCTGCATAACTCCTCCCAATATCCGGAACAGTAGGCATGGAAGCTGGGCTCTACCACCTCATTATATATTCGGTCAGCAAGCCCCAATTCCAGGGATGTTTTTTCCGGAATTACATAGCTGAAATAGAAGTTAATAAATGGGTCTGCTATCTTGTACAGGGTTTTCTTTGCATTGCGGGAAGGTATGCCATACGGGATATCCCTTTTAATATATCCAAGATCGATTAAGCGCTGTATAGGTCTGTTCAGATGTGTGACGGGTTTGCCCATCCTGGATGCAACTTCAGAAAGGCGGTGCGCACCTGACGATATTACTTCTATGATCGTAGACATCTGTACGATGTCCCTGCTGTCATCAAGGAACAGGCGTATGGGTTCTTCATGCAGGATCCCCTGACTGTCAAGGATGTGTTTTACAACCGCCTCCCTCATTCCTTTTTCCCGTGCACGCAGTTCCCAATACCGGGGAATCCCTCCCCAGATACAATACTCCTCAACCGCTTCGATACCTGTACAATTCAATACATCCCTCAAACAGTAAATATTCAAAGGTGTCAGTTTTATTATCTCATTTGCTCTTCCATACAAGGGAGAGGTACTGTCAATTGCCATTTTGTGCATCATCTGCTGAGAGGAGCCGCACAGCAGCAGATGAAATGAGAGTTGAGAACGTTTATCGTAAAGCTTTTGAAGAATGCTGGCCAGGTCAGGAGCGCTTTTTATCAGATAAGGGAATTCGTCGATGATCAGGGTGATCCTTTGAGTTAATCTTTCATTCAGTGCAAGCAAACAGACTTCCCAGTCGGGATATATCACTGAGTCAAAACCAGTTATTTTTTCCGCAACTGTTTTGGCAAAAGAGGCTATCTGGCGTGGTGTTTCTCGTTGATCTGCTATGAAGTATATATCTTCATCCTTCATTATTTGTTGAATGATGCGGGTTTTGCCAATGCGTCTTCTTCCGTAAAGCACGACCAGCATACTCTCTTCACTGCTAAGGACATGCCTGATTCTCTCAATCTCACTGTTCCTGTTTATAAAATCCATTGCAATATAATGTTTCACAAACATAATGTATTAGATGCATATATGCAAAAAAGCAATATAGTCTCTTCATAATAATTCAGAAGAGTTGTTTAATCTAATTGTGGAGAATAATTAACCGAACCTGCTATTTTTGTTGGGAATGACTTCGTATTTTGATTTCTTTATAAGGCATGAGCAAGCGTAAAACTGGTGATGCGATATACCTGGAACAATGGCTGGACTTCCATCCTTATATGCGTCCGGCGCAGAGTGATTATTATTATCTGAAGCTCTGTAACGAGTTCTATGCGATCCTGAAGGATGACTTCGATGTGACGGAGTTTGAATTGTCATCGGATGAAACAAAATGTCTGGCCTGCTTCCTGGCCTGCTACTTCGAGGACGTGATTTCGGGGCCCGGATTGTGGAGGGTGTTTACCAGACGGACAAAGGAGTTATATGGTACCTGGCTCCCTTTCTACAAACCCGCCAATGGCCCGTATTTTACGGGTGAATACTTTCCGGAAGAGATCAATTACGCGGATATCAATTTCCTGCTGTGGTACTTTTTTAGCATCTTAAGGATGGATGAGGATCAGATATCTCCAGAGTATATAGTAGACTCATATTTACCGGGTAAGGTTTTTGATATCATGGAACGGGAATATGAAACTGCCCCCGAAAATCTGCACTTAAAGCAGTTTTATTCGCTGGACCCCGAGCAGGCATCGTTTGTGGATGTAAATGCAAAGGTGAGGTGGATTGGACTGGATTCGTGGCTGCTGTATTTTACCGGGATTGAGATGGACCAAATGATCGACGAAATGATGGAGGAGGAAGATGAAGAATCTTTACCGGAGAAGGATCGGGAAGGGTTCGTCTATGACTATATCGATTCCTATGCCATGTCCCACTGTACACGGCTGTTGGCCATGAGGGGAAACGAGTGGCTTGCCCGGATACTGGGATCCGGACATCCTTTGTATGCTGATATCATGGCTATGGGCACGAAAAAGTCTGGAAACTTTTTGTATACCGGGGAGGAGGAAGGATTTGTGTTATTCAGGCATCTGACCACAGGCAAGGTGCTGAATGTAAATCCACTGTCGATAGATCCCCCGATGAATGCGATTCCCGGAATTTCGGTTGTTCATGCAGGATTTACTTTCTGGTGCGGATCCTGGTGGTTTTCCGGTTCACTGGCAATATACCATGATGAACCGGACCTCGCAGAATTATTGAAAGATACGAAGCATGAAGCCTTTCTTTTTCCCGTGGAGCCCGAATGGAAATCAGTGGACCTGGATGGGCAAGGCCGGGCTTTTCTGAAATACAACAGGGGAAAAGCAATGGCCTTTGTTGCTGACAGGAAAGAGGCATTAGGATTCGTTCGTGGTTTTTACCTTTTCTATATTGATTCCCTCGGCCTGCGGAGACGCGAAAGGCGTGCAAGAATGGATCCTATCCTTTCTGATATCCGGGATGCCGCTCTTACTCCTGATGAAGTTTTCGGACCTGATGAGGAAATGCCGGCAATGATCTTCTTCAACCCGGAGTATGGCATTGAGGTGGTATCAGATTATAATGATCTGATTCCCGATCCTGACAATCCCTGGTACGACCCGGATATGCCGGCTGAAAACAGCTTGCACCTGCTCAATGCTAATGGCATCAGTGGCAGGTGGGCCCGGTATCTGGTTGAAGAATATGATCTTCCGGGACTTGCATTCCCTGGAGAAAAGGGAAGTGAGATCCTGTTGGAGAATCTCGATTTCATGCTCCGTTTTTGGAAAGAAAGGTATTATTACCCCGAAATTATCAGCACTAGATAAAACTCATTTTCATGACCCTGAGCTCGTCCTCAAGCAGGTTAATCAATCTGTCAATTGTCGCTTTGAAGTGTATCGATTGCAAGGGTATTCCCTTTTGTTAATTTGGGTGCATTTGCAAGTTTTATCATTCTTGTCCGTAAAACCAGCTCACTTCAGGGGTTGGATGTAAGGACGAACTTACTGATTACTCACTTCGTTCGTGAGCACAGTTTTCGATATACTTTTTGACAATATCAAGCGGAGCACCTCCACAGGAAGCTATAAAGTGGCTTGGGGACCACAATCCTGCTTTCCAGTAGTACTTCTCCAGTTCAGTAAACTCCTGTCTGAGAACCCCGTCAGGGCTCGCGTAAGCAAATCTGGAAGAGACCCCCTTCAGACTATTCACCAACCTCGAAGGTGTGGCTTTCAACAGGCACTATTTAACTGGAAGTGAAGGTTAGTTACAAAATATTGACGGAAAAAAACCGTACGAATGCTTGTTTAGTACGGAATTTGACCGTACTTTTATAAAAATATATGGATTATGACAACTAGAAAATCACACCTGGAAAAAGCGAGATTTGATACGCGCCTTTCAAAGGAACAAAAAGCTTTTTTTGAGAGAGCTGCTCGTCTGGGTGGTTTCAGAAGCCTTACAGATTTTGTTGTATTAACAGTACAAAAAAGAGCTAAAGAAATAATTCTCGAAAGAGAACAGATTCTTGCGTCCAAAAAAGATAGTGAAATATTCTTCGACGCAATTACAAATTCCGGTAAACCAAATCAAAAACTTTCTGAAGCGGCTAATGAATATAAGGCTCTGTTTTCTAAATGAATCAATTAACAGAAAACCTAAACCCGGGACACAGAAAAAATGAATTTTCTTGTGGAAAAGAAATGCTTGATAATTACTTGCGCAGGCAGGCAAATCAAGATATTAAGAGAAAACTGTCGGCTTGCTTTGTAATAAATGACGAGGAATCTAATTTAATAAAGGGATACTATACATTAGCAAATAATAGTATTCCTCGAGAAATCATTCCAAAACTGTATCAAGAAAAACTGCCAAAATCATATTCATCCATTCCAACTACCCTTCTCGGAAGGCTTGCGATAGACAAGCGTTTTCAAGGCAATGGAATTGGTAAATTATTATTAATTGATGCCTTAAAAAGGAGTTATGAAATATCAAAAGACATAGGGTCTTTTGCGGTGGTAGTTGACCCTTTAGATAAGGATGCTGTATTTTTTTATGCCAAATATGGATTTATTATGCTTCCAGATAGCAGAAAAATGTTTTTGCCAATGAAAACGGTCAGAAATTTATTTGTATGAAAACCTGCAACGAGCTCAGAAAAATTAGTCCCATTAGCTTGTGTCTATCTTGTGTCTATCTGTCAATTGCGGCAAATAGTGGGAAATAAACCTTTCAAGACTGCAAACTCTGACCGAGTCTCTGATTGGGTAGTCATCGGAAGAAGGAGTAATAATAAAGTTCTTTTCGCTTTGAAGTGTCTCGATGGCAAGGGTATTCCCTTTTGTTAATTTGGGTGCGTTTGTATGTTTTATCTCGATTCCTGCGACTACTCGTTTTCCTTTGG
>JAOZLK010000012.1:0-10125 GCA_029934875.1 Bacteroidales bacterium
ACTCGTTCCACCAATTGTACTTCGGAATTCCAAGGTGCTCAACTTCTCCTGCATAATGTGTAAGCTGACTAACTTTTTCTTCCAGGGTCATTCTTGATACCAGGTCTTTGGCCCTCTCCTCAAAACTGAGTTTTGTATTCTGGTAAGGGTATTGTGGTCCCTTACCACAGGAAAATAAAAGAGTTAATAGTACCAGGATGAATGGTGCTTTCAGCTTCATAGATCGGAAGGATTAAATTAAGTGCTCAATGATACAAATTTTGAGCTAGAAATTTAAACCTTCCGGGAGTATAATCAGGATTACTCGCTCGTTACCTTCACGATCTGTTCACAGAAAGTGCCATAGTTGTTGGAGAATTCCAGGATATAGGAGCCATCGGCGAGTGACGAAAGGTCCATGATGGCCGGGTTCTCCAGGTACTTCAGAGTCAACATCTCCTGGGCAGCCATATTGGTAATTTTTATAGTTTCAAAGGGTCCGGCGTTGGGATATTGGAGGAACATATCCCCGGACACCGGATTCGGACCATAACGATAGGCCTTATCAACCGGGGCTTCCTGAATTACACTGGAGGTTTCCAGCAGGTAATTATCCGGATCAAACCTCAGATCCTCCACCCTGCCCTGCATGGGTAGCAGGTATTCTTCCTGCTCTTTATTCTGCATCAGCCTGATCCTTTTTCTCTCGCCTCCTGCCAAAATCACCTCCAGCTCAAAAGGCACCTGGAAAAGAGGAGTTACCTCCGGGGCAGATGTGCTTTGCTCGCTACGTACGCGCAGGGTATCACCCAATTGTTGCCAGTAAATCTTGAACCTGGGGAAGCCTTCACCATAATACCATTGCTGGAAAAAAGAGGAGAAATCCAGTCCGCTCTCAGCCTCCAGAATAGCCTGAAAGTCTGATCCAAGGGCCAGTCCGCTTCCAAATTGTTCCAGGTAGCTCTGAAGGACTGTGAAAAAGAGGTGATCGTCATCAAGAATAAACCTGATCATATGAAGCAGGATCGCGCCCTTCTTGTACGTGAGTCCCATGTCAAACAAACGATAGGTATCCTCCACATCCTCCTCGGGTACAAAAACAGAACCTGTCGTCTCCCTGAGGGCAATGGACATGGCATTATTCATCCACTCATCTGCCTTTTCCTGTCCCAATAATTCCTGGGCCGCGATAAACTCCATATAGGAAGCAAAGCCCTCGTTAATCCAGATATCCTGCCAGTTGCCGCAGGTAATATGGTCGCCAAACCACTGGTGGGCAAGCTCATGAGCCACCAGGAAGAAATTAAAATCCTGGATGGTGGTCATGGTCTGGTGCTCCATTCCTCCACCCATGGGTGCCATGCAATGCCCGTATTTCTCACCGGAAAAAGGATAGTCTGTAAGAAGTTGCGAAAAAGAGCTTATCAGGGGAGCCGTCATCCGGATCTCCTCTTGCAGGTCAGCGAGTACTTCATCCGAATTGTATATAAAATTTTGCACTAAAACGGAATCATTTTCGTCTGAGAGTGGAGCATAAAATGAAAAGTCCCTATAGTCGGCCACAGCGAAGGAGAGAAGGTAATAGGCCATGGGGTATGAGGTTTTCCAGGTATAGGTATGACTCCCTTTATCCTCTGTCACGTCCACCAGTATTCCGTTTGAACCGGCAAGCAAACCCGGTCCACAGGTGATTCGAAAAGTCACTGAATCGATTTTATCTTCAAGAACCTGTTTCACCGGAAACCAATCAAAGGCATTCATGGGTTCCGATAGTGTATAGGTCACATCAAAACCATATTGATAATCTGTTCTGGAGGAAACTCCGGCAAAGAATCCCCTGTCCTGACCTGCATCTCCTCCATAATAAACTGCCACTTGAATTAACTCACCTTCCTCAAAGGAGCGTTCAAGATTAATGTAGATGGCATCAGATACATGCTCGAAATGCAGCTGTTTGTCGTCCAGGTTTACAGCACTGACTTCAAGTCCATCCTGAAGTTCAAACACAAGTGTATCCAGGGAGCGGGTGGCCTCAACCAGGATCAAAGCGTATCCATCAATCAGGGTATTTTCGTTTGAAACCCTCAGTTCCAGCTCGTAACTCTTCACATCATAAGCAGATAGCCAGCTGGCATCCAGGGGATTCTCATAATCATAAACTCCATGCACTTGGTGCGGACAGATTTCCGATACCTGTCCCACAACAAGAGGTAATCCTGTTAAAAGAAGCATGATTATTTGCAAAAGTCTCCCGCTACCTGCTGAACCTGTATATGGTGAGCTCATCAAAAATCTCTCCTGGTCTTAATTCTGTTGATGGAAATGAAGGTTGATTGGCACTGTCTGGATAATACTGGGTCTCAAGACAGACCGCGCAATGCTTTTCATAAAATAATCCTCCCTTACCCCTGATATGGTCAACATGGTTGGAGGTGTAGAGCTGGAGCCCTGGCAGAGTAGTAAGAACCTCCATGATTCTACCCGAAACGGGATCGTGTATGGCTGCAACCCGGGTCAGATCACGGGAAGGATTATCCACCACATAGTTTATATCATAACCCACACCGACCTCTCCAATACCATCACCAATGGAAGCTGACAACCTGAAATCATAGGGAGTTCCCTCCACAGGCAGGAGCTTCCCGGTGGGGATACTTGCCTCGTCCAGTTCACAAACAGTATCACTGTCAATGAAGAGTTCATGATCATAGATATTTCCCTGGCAGTTATTCAGGTTGAAATAGCTGTGGTTGGTAAGATTTATATGTGTGGGCTTATCGGTTTTGGCCCTGAAGCGAATTCCAAGCTCATTTTCATCATTAAGGGAGTACTCAATTTCCACCAGCAGGTTGCCGGGGTATCCCTCCTCCCCATCCTGACTCTCATAAGCCAGAATCAGGCTGACCTGGTCAGGGGTTTTGGCTGTAGAAGCTGTCCACAACTGTTTATCAAATCCCTTTTCACCACCATGTAGCTGGTTGACTCCCTCGTTGGCAGTAAGAGAAAAAATCTTTCCGTCCAGTTCAAAACGCGCATTACCAATACGGTTACATACCCTGCCTGCCACAGCTCCGAAATAGGGGTGATCACCCAGGTACTCTTCAAGGGAATCAAATCCCAGGACCACATCGCCCGGCTCATGGTTCTTTCCGGGAACACGAATGGCGGTAATAATTGCCCCATAAGTCATTATATCCACCTCCATGCCCTTGTTGTTCTTCAGGCTGAAACGATATACCTCTTTCCCTCCCGGAAGGGTACCAAATATCTCTTTCTCAATGTTCATCTTTGCATTGTTAATTTTGGAAGTCCTAAAGATAGAAAGATTCCAGCAGTAAAGCCTTTTTCCCTTCACCCGACCGATATTTTCGCGCTCGGCACATTAACAGGAAAAGAACGTGTGCACAGTTCGGGCGTCTGCCGAAAAGCCAACTTAAGAGAGTAGGCATCCTTAATACTTTATCAAAATGAGAAAAGAACTATTGCTGGAAGGATTCAGTGAGGTCTCACAATCCGAGCAGCAGGAAATCAGTGGAGGGCTACTGCCCTTTTTTGCAGGGCTCCTTTCTGGAATTTTAGTTGCTGCTGCTACAGAGCTTATTGACGACTGGGACAACTTTAAAAATGGACTTCAGGGACTTCCAGAGCAAAAATAATCCATCACTAAAACTAAAAAAGATGAAAATGAACATTGAAAGTTTTACACCCATGGGCACTCAGCTGCTGATGGATACTAACGGGGGCGGATTTGCCCACGATGTGGGACGGGTTATTCGGTTTTTTGGCCTGATGGGGATGAACGGTATAAATACCCCAAATGCTGTTGCGGACTGGATAATCAATTCTGGGGAAGTATAAAATTTTTTGAGCCATGAAACTAAAAAAACCTGACTGGAAAGGAGTTATAATCATGATAGAGACTTTCATCCTCTTCTTTCTTCTGTTCCATTACTGGGATGAGGTGAAATCTTTCATTGCCGGAATCTTTTCCTGATGGATCCTCTGGAAGGAACGACGCTGGATCTGATCTACAGGCGACGTGTCACCACCTTCTATCCGGGGTACACGATTATCTTCATTGTGTTGGGGATTATTGTGGCCCTGCCCCTGGTAAAGGTGGATGTGGTTTCCACCTCCGGAGGAATGATCAGGACCTGCCAGGAGCCGACGGAACTATTTACTTCCATCACAGGCATCGTGGACAGCAGTCTGCTTGCCGATCACAGAGAGGTGACGACAGGTGACACCCTTTTATGGCTGCGAAAGAAGCTTTGCGATACAAGGATGGTCGAATTGGATTGGCAAATAGAAAGAAACAAAGGCTATATCAAGGATATTAAATCCATACTCCAGGGATCTAGCCCCCTGGAGACCAACAGGTACAGGCAATCCTTCAGGAACTATACCACATCCTGCAGGCAGCTCATCCTGCAGAAAGATTTCCTTTATGATGAATACAAGGCTGCGGAGATGCTTCGCAATCAAAAGGTGATTCCGGAGCGTGAATATGAACAATCCAGGAGTAAATACCTGGTGGCCTGTGCTCAGCTTGATGATCGGCGGGAAAGTTACCTGAACCAGCTGGAGGATGAACTGAACCGGCTGAGGATGGAAAAAAGGAGCTTTGAAGGTGAACTTGAAGAGATCAGGGCCTCACTTCAGAATTATTTCATTCAGGCTCCTTCTTCAGGCATCCTGTGTCAGTGCCGTGGAATCATGGCCGGATCTGTCATCCATGCCGGAGCCAGCCTGGGGAATATCTCTCCACAGGGATCACTGGCAGCAGATTTATATGTGGAAACACGTGACATTAAGGAAGTACGCAAAGGGATGCTGGTAAAAATCCGAATGGATGGGAAAAGTAATCGATCCATTGACAGGCTGGAGACCCGGGTAAGCCAGGTGGATCCGGATGTAACACTCATGAACGGGCGACCGGTATACCGGGTAAGATGCAAGATTGAGGACCACGGTGGACTGATTCCCGGAATGACTTTCAGTGCCAGCATGATGCTTTATCGAACCTCTGTGGCTTCACTTCTTATGAAGAAGCTGAACAGGAATTTCAACCCTGCCCTGGCACAGAAACAAAATCTGATCAAATAAATGTCTTCTTCGACCTGCATCAGGCAAAGGGATGCATCCGATTGCGGACCTGCATGCATTGCATCGGTCGCCGGACATTATGGTAAACGCATACCTGTCTCCCTGATTCGGCAGGAAGCAAGAACAGATCACAGGGGGACTTCCATGCTGGGAATGATAAAAAGCCTTGAGAAGCTAAACTTTGAGGCTCGGGGTCTCAAAGGAAGCGCCGAAAACCTGCATAAGCTCCCCAGTCCTTTTATTGCCCACATGGTTCAGTCAAGGGGCTTGCATCATTATGTATGTGTTTATAGGGTAGGAAAGAGATTTCTTCGTATAATGGATCCTGGCACTGGCAAGATGAAGCAATGGAAAACCGGGTACTTCTATGAACAGTGGAGTGGCTCGGTCATTGCACTGGTACCTGCCGGATCGACACCTGAACCCGGGATAGAAAGCAGCAAGGGAAAGCGACTTCTGGCCCTCATGCAACCCGTCCGGCAAGCGGTGATACAGGCAATGATATCTGCCATTCTCTATACCTTGATGGGGCTCTCTACCTCCATCTACCTGGGCAAACTATGCGATCATGTCTTTGTCACCCACAACGAAGGGCTCCTCAACCTTATGAGCCTTATTATGCTTGTAATCATCCTGATCATGCTTTTCCTTTCTGCCCAAAAAAATGTGCTCATGCTAAAAAGCGGACAGGTGATCGATAACCAGTTGATAGCCTCATACTACCGCCACCTTTTCAGCCTGCCCCAGCGCTTTTTTGACTCCATGAAAAGCGGTGAGATTCTGTCAAGAATCAATGATGCGGTTAAAATCAGGGCATTTATCAATGATGCGGCGGTGGGAATCATGGTCAACATATTGATCCTGTTTTTTTCCTTTTCCACCATGTTCATACTCAACCCTGCGCTCTCGCTTATTATGCTGAGCATGCTTCCCTTTTATGTCCTTATCTACCTCTTCTTTAACAATCGAAACAGGAGGTATGAGCGAAGGGTGATGGAGCATGCTGCCTCCCTGGAGGATCAATTGGTTGAGTCCTTGAGAGCCTCAGGTCATATCCGTCAACATAACCTGAAAGACCTGGTACGGGAAAAAACGGAAAGAAGGCTGAACCGCCTGCTCGATTCGGTCTATCACTCAGGAATCAATGCCATCATTGCTTCCACAGGAAGTGAAGCTCTCAACCGCATCTTCACCATTGTCCTCTTATGGACCGGTTCCTATTTCGTAATCAGGGATACCATAAGCCCTGGAAATCTGCTCACTTTTTATGCCCTGATGGGCTATCTGACCGGCCCTATTGGCAGCCTTGTGAGTGCCAATAAAAGTTACCAGAATGCAATGATAGCAGGCGACCGCCTATTCGAAATTTTTCAACTGTCAACAGAGCAGAAGCCTGGCATGCAGCCATTCAAACCTGAGGAATTCGGCACCATTCATCTGAGTGGAATCACTTTTGCGTACGGCTCCCGGGGGAATCAACTGGAAGACCTTGATATGACCATTGCTGCAGGGAAGATCACCGCTCTTACCGGGAAAAGCGGATCGGGGAAATCAACTGTAGCAAACCTGGTCCAGCACCTTTACCCACCGGACCGGGGCCGGATCACCATCAATGCCTGCGACACCCGCTATTATTCATGTGAGAGTATCCGCTCCCTGATGGGGATTGTTCCCCAGCATGTCAGCTTTCTTTCAGGCAGTATCCTTGAAAACATAGCTCCGGGTGAGCCAGAGCCGGACCTGGTGAGAATCACCTTATTGTTGAAGCAGGTAGGGCTTCTGACTCTTGTGGAGTCTCTTCCGGAAGGACTGGCTACAATGCTCAGTGACAATGGCAGTAACTTCTCAGGAGGGGAGCGGCAGCGACTGGCACTGGTAAGGGCCCTTTACAGGAATCCCCGGATTCTGATTTTGGATGAGGCAAGGTCATCGCTGGATCAAGAATCCGAAATCCATATCAACAGGCTACTTCTGGGCCTCAGGGAACAAGGAAGGACCATCCTGCTAATCACCCATAAGACCCCACTGGCCTCCATCGCCGACAAGATATATGTAATGGACAAGGGGCGGATCGTTGAAACGACCCACCCCTGAAATTCCTCTGTTTGTAATCCTCTCAGGATCCGTTCTGTCCGGCTGCTGTCCTGTCCTCTTTCGCAGGAGCAGGGGTCATCTTTGGCGGATTTGACTCCAGGAGCTCCAGGACCTCCTTCACGACCCTTTCCATTTGCGGATCGCGACCCTGGATCAGGATGTTGGGATCATCCCACACCTCGATATCGGGAGCCACTCCTTCACCTTCCCAGAACCAATGTCCATCGTTATCGTAGAGCCTTGCACCGGGTACCGTAATACCGCCGTTATCAATCAGCAGGTGACCGGTAGCAGGTCCCACCAGGATGCCCAGGGTGCGCTCTCCCACTATGGGACCGGCCTCCAGCTCCTGGAAGGCCCAGGGTAAACCATCTCCGCCAGATCCTGCCCAGCCGTTTATGAGCATTCCCATCGGGCCTGTATTGGTCTTGACTGGATGGGTCTGATCCCTACCGTGCCTCCAGTGCAGGTTATACACAACCGGGCGCTGCAGCAGTTCCAGGAAGCGATCGGCCAGTTGTCCGCCCCCGTTGAATCTTTCATCAATAACGAAACCCTTTTTGTCCAGCTGACCATAAAACATACGTACCAGCTCAAGCTGTCCACGTCCGGATGTGTTGGACATGTAGATATAGCCCAGTTTACCGTCTGATAGTTTTTCCACCATCTTCCTGTTGTTTTCAATCCATTCCAGGTACCTCAGGTTCACCTCCTGGCTGGGGCTGAGACAGCTCAATACAAGGGCTTCGGCATCTGCCGCTTCTCCGGACTCACTGCACATAAGCACCACTGTTTTTCCAGAAAGCCCTTCGAAGGCCGCATAGGGATCCTTTTCGGGATCCAATGGGATGCCATTTACCGAGTGAATGCAGTAAGCGGCTTTCACCTTAACCCCGGGGCGGTCAAAGGGTGAGCGTGTCTCTGTATCCCAGCTTGCCGGCTTAATAATTCGTTTTATCCTGTAGGAAGTACCATCCAGTTCCCAGTCAATGCCAAGGAAACCTGTGCTGATGGTCTTTACCTTCTGAACGTCACCTCCAAAGACATAGGTGTGTCCTGCACTCAGTTCAGCTGCCAGGTTAGTAGTGATATTGCTTACATCCCAACGTGAACGGGCATCCTCGATCAGCGCACCGTACTGTACCCTCATTGCCTCCCAGTCCACACCCTGCATATCGGGATCATAAAAGAAATCCCTGTGCCTGCGCCAGGTATCATTAAAGATCTGTCTCCATTCCTCCCTTGGCACCAGATCCATCACAAGGTCACCCGTGGGAACCGGTTTCTCCACCTTTTGATTTTCGGCAGCCTTGATAATTCCATATTTACCTTTTACGCTCACAACCATCTGTTTACCGTCAGCAGTTTGCTTTACATGGCTTACATCCGAGATAATACTTTTCTCCTCACGCTCCTCCAGATCCCAATACTTCAGGCTCGATGAGCGAGATTCGGAACCTGTATTGGCTCCTTTCAGATAGACCAGCTTACCCTTGAAGGATGCCAGCCATCCGAAATTTCCTGCCTTTATCGGAAGAATGGTGACCCGCTCTTCCAGGTTCTCCATGTCAATTTTCACCTCCACCGCGGGTTTTTCATCTTCCTTTTCACCTTTGTCGTCATTGGAGCCATCCTTATCACCTTTCGCCTTTTTCCCCTTCTTCTTTTCATCAGCTGAATCTGCATCCTTTTTCTCCTCCAGCTCATCATTCCTGGGCTCAAGCAGAGAAGGGGTGTCTTTCAGTAAAGCTACAGAAGCAAGCTGGGTGGAATTGGGATAGACCCAGGTTCCATCGCCCATGTCCGAATAGGTCGCCTGCATGCTCCGATTAGTCAGAAAATACAGATACTTACCGTCTTCGCTGAAAACCGGATTGCTATCGTCATAGAACCCTGAGCTTAGCTGGTGAGCGATCTTCTCATCCAGCTTGAATAGCTTTATGGCATTATGCGAATTATCCAGACCTTCGGTAAAGGCCAGCCATTTGGAATCGGGCGACCAGGCAATGGGATATCTGTACCTTCCTCCATGACCATAGTTCCAGGTGTAGTTTCCGGCGACAATCAGCTCCTTACTATCCACATCAAGTACCGAAATATCGTTGGTCTCATCAATAAAAGCAATCTTTTTACTGTCGGGCGACCAATAAAGCTGGTACCCAAAGCCCTTGCCACGGCTGGTCATTTTAACAGGCTCCTTTTGCATATCCGGATCCTGCAAGTATAGTTCATACTCACCGGAGCGGTCACTCCAGAAAGCAATATTTTTTCCATCGGGCGACCACGACGGCAGCATATCAAAGGCCCCGCTGGAACGAGTCATGTTCAGTGTATAACCCTCCTTAACCGGTACATTGAAAAGCTCTCCTCTGCACTCAAATACCAGCCTTTTTCCCTCCGGAGAAGCAGAGAAATTGTGAATGTTATTTCCCACATTCACACTCCTTGGCATCTCCAGTGACAGGTCGCTTACAACATTTACCTTAAGCGGCTCGTAACTTTTTGTTCCTGCATCCATCAGGTAAAGGTCTCCTCCTGCCTCAAAAACAAGGTCTCCTCCTCCAGCTGATAAAAAGGATATATCAAAATCCCTGAGGAATGTGACCTGTTTGGCACTCTTCTCACTGCCATCGTACACCCAAATGTTCAGGCGCATGTTCTCGCCCTGGTCAGACAAAAAGAAAATCTCATCACCAACCCATGCTGGCTTTCCATCGATGGCGTGACTGTTCGTAATATTTTCGGCTCTGTTTTGAACCAGGTCATACACAAGGATATCAGAGCTCAGGCCTCCCCTGTATCGCTTAAAGGGATAGTTCTCTGTAATCTTGGTGATGTAGGCCAGCGAGTTCCCGTCGGGAGAATAGCTTGCCAGTTCACCGTAGGGAATACTGAGCTTAACCGGCATACCTCCTTTTCTACTCACCAGGTAAAATTGAGAATAGG
>JAOZLK010000012.1:10225-19460 GCA_029934875.1 Bacteroidales bacterium
CTGAGCTTAACCGGCATACCTCCTTTTCTACTCACCAGGTAAAATTGAGAATAGGATTGCCGGCCGCTCTCTCTTTTGGAAGCAATGAGCAGGTGCTCCCCGTCGGGATGCCACTCCACCATCCTGTCGCCCATGGACTGGTAGGTAATACGGGTGGGGACCCCTCCTTCCACGGGCATCACAAAGACATCCTGGTTTCCGTTATAACTGGCGGTGTAGGCGATGGATTTCCCATCGGGAGAGAATTTGGGCCAGCTCTCCTCTCCGGGTGAATGGCTCACCTGGTTTGCAAGGCCACCGGCTTTGGGCATCACCCAGATATCGCCTCCGTAAACAAAGGTAATCTGGCTGTCAGAGACATCCATATAACGCATCAATTTGGCGCTAATCTGGGCAAAAGTCATTTGGACAGCGAACATCACCGTCAGAATCAAAATCAGTCTTTTCATGGGAAGCGTATGTTTGGTTAACAAAACAAGAAACACTAAGATAGTAAATAACACTATTTTATTAATTTCGGAGGCGATAAAATGCAGCCTATGAACCAAGAATTGATCATCGCTCTTATGTTGGGGCTGATCGGGGGTGTAATCCCCGGTCCGGTAATCACGGCGGTATTCACTGAAATACTGCAGTCGGGTTTCCCAAAAAGCCTGAGGATCATTATGATCGCCCTGGTGACAGAAACCGTGGTGGCACTTATCAGCCTGCTCCTTTTTTCGGCCCTGGGACTTCCGGAATCCTTCTTCCGGGGTCTTGCTCTTGTGGGATCTGTAATTCTGATCTGGATTGCCACTTCAATCTGGAAGGTGAAATCACTGGATCCAGGAAATACAGTGCATTTCAGCATATGGAAAATCATTATTATGATCCTCTCCAACGGTGTTCTGTGGACCTACTGGATTACCATCTGCATTCCAAAGGCAATCCTTTTGAATGAGCATATTAGCCTGGGGGCTTATCTGTTCATGGGACTGGTACAACTGGGGTGGCTGATTTCAACCCTCCTGGTAGCCTTCATTTTTTCCCGTTTCCGTAAGGTGCTTTCACGTCCGCGGATCATCCCCTTCATATTTAAGATCTTTGCACTTGCCTTTGTTTATTTTGCCATCGACATGGCCCTGAGAAGCATTCTTTATTTTACCTGATTAATTACTGCTTATGCTAGATCCAAAAAACTTTAAAAAAGCGTCGGATCCCATCATTGACTGGATCGACAACTATCTGAAAAACATTGCCGAATACCCGGTTAAGTCAAAGGTTAAACCGGGTGATATATACGGGCAAATCCCCAGTGAAGCTCCCGAAGAATCGGAGACCATGGAAGAAATCATCAAAGACCTGGAGGAGGTGATCCTCCCAGGTATAAGCCACTGGCAGCACCCCAACTTTCATGCCTATTTCCCGGCCAACAGCTCTGTTGAGTCGGTACTTGCCGAATTTGTCACTTCGGCCATCGGGGCACAGTGCATGATATGGGACACCTCCCCTTCGGCCGCTGAACTTGAACAAAGGATGATGGAATGGCTGCGGGCCGCCATGGGAATGCCGGACTCCTTCGATGGAGTGATCCAGGACAGTGCTTCATCGGCCTCCCTGGTAGCCCTGATTACGGCCCGCGAGGTGGCCACTGGCTTTAAATCCAATGAAGAGGGCGTACCTGGAAACCTGAGGGTCTACTGTTCCACGGAAACCCACTCCTCCATTGAAAAAGCAGTGGGTGTATGTGGAATTGGCAAGAGAAACCTGGTCAAAGTGGAAGTGGACAAGCAAATGCGTATGAATCCAGCAATACTGGAAAGGCAGATCCTGGCAGATCTTGAAAAAGGCCTGGTTCCATGTG
This sequence comes from Bacteroidales bacterium, assembly GCA_029934875.1. Classification (GTDB taxonomy): domain Bacteria; phylum Bacteroidota; class Bacteroidia; order Bacteroidales. The sequence continues at coordinate 12,069 of JAOZLK010000012.1, forward strand.
CGGTTGTTGCCGCGATAGGTACCACAGGGACCGTTGCTGTGGATCCGCTCAGTGAGATCGCCGACATTTGCAAAAAATTTGATATCTGGCTCCACGTGGATGCTGCATTTGCAGGATCAGCCCTGCTGCTTCCCGAATACCGGTGGATGATTGAAGGTATTGAACAGGCCGATAGTTTTGTATTCAATCCCCATAAATGGCTCTTCACCAACTTTGATTGCTCGGTTTATTTTGTGAAAAACGCCCGGCTGCTCATCAAAACATTTGAAATATTGCCCGAATACCTGAAAACCTCATCCAGGGGTATGGTGAATGATTACAGGGACTGGGGAGTTCCCCTGGGCAGACGATTCAGGGCGCTGAAACTCTGGTTCGTGCTCAGGAGTTTCGGACTCAGGGGACTGAGGGAGAAATTGCAGGAACACATCCGACTCAATGAATATTTCTGCACCGAAGTGCAAAAGATTCCCGGCATTGAGCTGGCACTTGAACCATTCCTGAATTTCAGCTGTTTTAAGTTTAACCCGGATGGCAGAGAAGATCCGGAAAAGTTAAACCCTCTGAATGAGCAAGTGCTAAAGATGCTGAACGAAAGGGGTCGCATTTTTCTTACCCATACCAGGATTGGTGGCTTCCATACCCTGCGGATGATCATTGGTCAGACCTATGTGGAGCAACACCATGTGGACCTTGCCCTGGAAGAGATTATAACAGTATGTGATGGCTTACGATAAGAAATAAAACCAAAAATCTCACATGACAGAAATGATGAAGGCAATCCGGCAAAGAAAGCCCGGAGCTACACTGCAGATAGAATCAATCCCCCTGCCTGAACCGGGCCCGGGGGAAGTCCTGGTAAGAATGTCGGCTTCACCCATAAATCCCAGCGACCTGGCCAGCATAGCAGGTACTTATATGGCGAAATCATGGCCCTTTACACCCGGATTGGAAGGATCGGGCACCATTGTTAAAGCGGGAAGCGGACTCCTCCCCCGCCTTAGAATGGGTAAAAGAGTAGCCTGTTCACCCAATGCAGGCGGAGATGGGGCCTGGGCCGAATATATGAAGACCTCTGTCATGAAAACTGTCCCGCTTCCAGGGAATATCGACCTGGAGCAGGGTTCAATGATGCTGGTAAATCCCATGACAGCCATGGCTTTTATTCAGTTATTTAAGGAGGGAGGGCATACTGCAATGGTAAATAATGCAGCTGCCAGTGCGCTTGGAAAAATGTTGATCAGACTGGCTGCAGACAGGTCTATTCCCTTGATTAGCGTTGTTCGAAAAGAGAAGCAAGTACAAGAGCTCAGGGGCATGGGAGCCTTGCATGTTCTGAACAGCAGCAGTAAGACATTTGAGGATGAATTAAGGGCTCTGAGCGGGCAACTGGGTGCCACACTTATCCTGGATGCAGTGACAGGCAAGGAAAGTGGCCGCTTGCTCAATGCCGCTCCGGATGGATCAACTCTTGTGGCCTATGCAAGGCTTTCCGGAGATCCAATCCAGGCCGATCCCTCTGACCTGATCCGCCTGGAGAAAAATTTAAAGGGCTTTCAGCTGGGAATCTGGCTGAACTCCAAAAGCACAATATTTAAGCTCCGTTTCCTTAAAAGTGTTAAGAAGGAGATGAGCAGCTCACTTCATTCTCATGTAAACCAGACCTTCCCCATGGATCATATAAATCAGGCCATAGCGCTCTACCAGGAAAATATGTCAGCAGGCAAAGTTCTGCTTCATCTGTAAAGGGACAATCACTACCTTTAGAAAAACATTCCAATAAAGATGATAAAGAGTTTGACACAGCTTAACATAGTATGGGTAAGCCTGGCTTTGTTACTAAGCGGCTCCTGCTCCGGGGATACAAAGCTGCAGGAGGACAACAATCCTGCACCCTTCCTCTGGGAAAATGCAAATATCTATTTTCTGCTTACCGATCGCTTTCTGAATGGCGATCCCTCAAACGACCTCAATTTTAAGCGCAGCGAAAAGACTGCTGTGATGCGTGGTTTCCAGGGTGGAGACATAGCCGGGGTAATAAAAAAACTTGAAGAGGGCTACTTTAATAAACTGGGCATAACAGCCCTTTGGCTCACGCCCTGGTTTGACCAGGTCAGGGGAAGCACCGATGAGGGAACGGGAGTGACCTATGGCTACCACGGATACTGGACCAGCGACTGGACCAGCATGGATCCCAACTTCGGAACTGAGGAGGAGGTGGCCCGACTCATTGAAATTGCTCATGCGCAGGGAATACGAATTGTAATGGATGTGATTATTAATCACACCGGGCCTGTTACCCCACAGGATCCGGCCTGGCCCCAGGAATGGGTCCGCACTGAACCTGCCTGCGATTATCAGAGCTACCATAACAACCTGAGCTGTACACTGGTTGAAAACCTGCCTGATATCCGCACCGGTTCTGACCAGGAAGTTGGGCTACCTCCCACCCTCATTGAAAAATGGGAGAAAGAGGGCAGGCTTGACCAGGAAATGGCCGAGCTGGATGCTTTCTTCCAGCGCACAGGCTATCCCAGGGCGCCCCGGTATTACATCATCAAATGGCTCACCGATTTAGTCCGGCAATATGGCATCGACGGGTACCGGCTCGATACTGCCAAGCACATCGAGGAGGGAGTATGGAAAGAACTTTTCGGGGAAGCATCGGAAGCCCTGGAGGCATGGAGGCTGGAGCATCCCGACAGGGTCCTTGATCACAATGAGTTTTATATGGTGGGTGAAGTTTATGGCTATGGAATCTCATCCGATCGCCTCTTTCACTTTCCCGATACTGCAGTGGATTATTTTGCTGAGGATATTCACAGCCTCATCAATTTCGACTTCAAATACAACGCAACAGGTGGCTATGAAGAGCTCTTCTCTACCTATTCTGAAAAATTGCATACCACCCTGAAAGGAAAAGGGGTTCTGAATTATCTCACCTCTCATGATGACGGAGGTCCTTATGATAAAGAAAGGCTGAAGCCATTGGAAGCCGGAACCAAACTCCTTCTTTCACCCGGTTCGTGCCAGGTCTATTATGGCGATGAAAGTTGCCGGAACCTGGTTATTCCCGGTGCGGTGGGAGACGCCACCCTGCGGGGGCCCATGAACTGGGATGAGATTGATCAGAACATAAGCAGAACCGGCTATTCCCTGCAGCAGGTTATGGAACATTACCAAAAGCTTGGAAGTTTTAGAAAGGATCACCCCTCGGTGGGTGCTGGGAAGCACCGGATGATCTCCGCTGAGCCCTACCTTTTTACCCGGACCTATTCCCGGGATGACTATAGCGACCAGGTGCTTGTGGGTCTGGATCTTGTGGGAGGTGAGCTTACCCTGAAGGTAGGCGACTTCTTTAATGAAGGAAGCATACTCTACGACTACTATTCGGGCAATACTGTAAAGGTGGAAAATGGAGAAGTAAGGCTCGACTCCGAGTTTAATATCGTCCTGCTTGCTAAGAAATAATACGGTGCAAACTTATACTTTAGATTCGGAACAGATTAGTCTGCAGCTCTTTTATAAGATGTGCAGTTCTAAAAATATGATTCCCAGTCGTGTAGTGCTAAAGGATGGCATTGACGGCTACTTCCGGCTCCTGGAAACCAGGGGAATCGAAAACCTGGAGCAACTCAACACTGCTCTGGGAAACAAAGAAAAAATCAGATACTTTGCCGCAGAGAGTGGAATTCCTGAATCTTACCTGACCCTCCTGAAGAGGGAGTCTGGTTCGTACCTGGCTCGGCCTTTTCCCCTGTCCGAATTCCCCGGCATACCACTTGAATACACCGAAGTGCTGAAGTCAAAGGGAATCCGGAACACCAGGACTTTTTTTGAAGCGGCACAAAGTGCTGAACAGCGGCTGGAAATGGCAAAGCTGACCGGGATTCCCCTTTCGAGGCTGACAGAGATTTTTACCCTGTGCGATCTCTCGCGGATTACCGGTGTGGGTGGAATCTACGCCAGGATCATTTACCATGCCGGTATACGCTCAGTCATGCAATTTGCGGCGACCGACACGGCCACACACAATGAATTATACTTCAAAAGTCTTGAGAAACTCGGCTACCCTCTCAAAGCTCCCGGGGAAGAAGATCTTCAGTACTGTATCTCTTACGCCAGCCTCATTGCAGAACTAAATTCAAATTCCGACCTCCCATGAAATCCCGAATTATCCTCGTCCTGATCCTGTCGCAGTTTATTCTACCCCTTTGGGGACAACGCGACTTCTCCTCATCGGATATTACAAAGCTGGTTCTGTTGGGAACCGGGAATCCCAATCCCTCTCCCACCCAGTCGGGTTGCGCTTTGCTACTACTGGTGAACAACACTCCCTACATCATCGATTTCGGTCCGGGATTGATCCGGAAAGCTGCTGCGCTTACCCCCAGGTATGGAGGTCCCCTGGAGGGCTTCCATGTTAAGAATCTTAAAACGGCTTTTCTTACCCACCTTCACTCAGATCACACCACTGGCTATCCGGATCTCATCCTGACCCCCTGGGTGATGGGGAGGGATGAAGCCCTGAAGGTATACGGACCGGAGGGTACTGCATCCATGACCTCAAATATTCTGGAGGCCTACCGTGACGACATTCACTACCGGGTTTATGGGGCCGAGCCTGCCAATAACCAGGGATGGAGGGTCGATTGCAAAGAGTTTTCCATTGAAGGAGAAATCTACCGTGACAGTAATATTGTGGTGGAGGCCTTCCCGGTCACCCACGGGAGTTGGCCAAATGCATGGGGATTTCGTTTTACCACCCCTGATAAAGTGATTGTGATTTCGGGCGATTGCAAGCCCTCTGAAAAGCTTGTGGAATATGCTGCTGATGCTGACATTCTTGTTCATGAGGTCTACAGTCAGGCAGGCTACGAAAAAAAGAGTGATTCCTGGAAAGCATATCATGCAGATCACCATACCTCAAGCCTGGAACTTGCGGCTTTGGCCGGTAAAGCCAGGCCAGGAAAAGTAGTCTTATACCACATCCTCTTCTGGGGTTCCACAGAGGAGGACTTGCTCAGGGAAATCAGCTCGGGATACCAGGGTGAGGTTATTGTGGGCAGGGACCTTGATATCTATTAATCCGGATATGTGCAAAGCGCTTACGGTCATCCTTATTATCATGGCTGCTTCCCCACTTTGCCGGGGAGGGGAAGCAGAAGACAGCCGGGTTGTAGTCTACCTTTTTCCCGGTCAGGGTGGTGATTACCGCCTTTTCATGGACCTTGACTTGCCCGAAGGCTATGATACCGTCCATATCTCCTATCCTGTTCCCAGCAAAAGGGAGAGCCTGCCCCAATTTGCACTGAGATTTGTCCCCCTGATCGATCAGAATCACCCCTTCGTCCTGGTAGGAGTCTCCCTGGGAGGAATGATCTGTACCGAGTTAGCGGATACCCTGCATCCCCAAAAGGTGATCCTGATCTCCAGCGCAAAGGCAAATTATGAATTACCGGGCCGCTATACTTTCATGGCAAAATCTCATATAAACAGGATTGTTCCCAAAAGACTGGTCAAAGCCGGGGCCAGGACACTCCAGGGTATTGTGGAGCCCGACCGAAAATACGATCCTGACACCTTCAGGGATATGCTCAGGCAGAAGGATCCCCTCTACCTGAAACGGACTGCCGACATGATCATTTGCTGGGAAAGAGAGCAATACCAGGAAGAAATCATACACATCCACGGTAATGCCGATCATACAATACCTTATAAAAATGTGAACTGCGACTTCCTGATAGAGGAAGGATCACATATGATGGTACTCTCCAGGGCAGAGGAAATCAGCAGAATTATCTGTGAGCTTCTTAAGGTGAATTAGTATAATATCTTGCCTGATTAAAATGAGCCCTCCAGGCCCAGTCAGCTGCAGTATAAGCAAAAGGTGCCTGGAGTTTTTCACCACCCCGCACGCCACTTACCGCCTCCCCGAATAAATTCCAGAGCGTTCCAAGCTCATCTTTCATGATCACCGGAAACTGGCCCTCCACAGCCTCCATAGGGTATGGAGTCTGATATGCTACTATAAAATGGTGCTTTGAGCTGCCTGCGACAAGAGTTCTCCCGCCGGGCTGAACGGTGGTTGAAATCAGCTTAATCTCACCGGGGAACATATCAAGACGAAAGAGTTCTACACCACTGCGACCCAGAATCCCGTATGGCTGTTCATACTCAGGAATTTGCCCGGTCAACTCAGGGGCTTGTACTCTGCTTTTCCGAAAGCCTTCCGCAATATAAATTATGGCCGAAGGAAAATGCTCCCTTACCGTTCCCCAGGTGCTCTCAATAAGAGGAAAGGTTTCAATTTGAGCAGCCTGGAGGGATCCTGATATACCCTTTAACTGCATTTGAGAAAAGAGGCTGCCGGAATGAAGATCCAAAGGCAGCAGATTCTCCCTGAAAAGGTAACCGGAAGCCGTCAGCAAAAGGGTATCCCTTTCCTGAATCCGGTTGATGCTGATTCCACTCCTTGTAATCGGACAGTAGGTAACAGCCATAAATACCCCATTTTGCGCCTCGTTTACTACCTCAACATACATACTGCGAAGGGGATAAACAAGAATAAAGCCGCAGGACTTGGAGATAAATACAAGTTCGTCATCCTGCATAAAATCAATTTCATGAACAGGTCTGTATGCGGGATTCTCCACCAGGGGAAAGGGATTCAGATCACCGCTAACTTCACCAGCAGCGATTAATTCAGAAAGTGGATCTGCCGGGCTATCACTAAGTGGCTTCTCGCTCTCTGTCTCACAGGCTGTCAATGACAGAAAAGCGACAAAACATATTTGCAGAAGACTGTTTTTCATAGCGCTTAAACTTGTTTAATATTCAGTCGCACTTCTTGTTATAAACTTACATGTAGTACCTGACCTTTTTCCTTTTTTACTAGATTTGCAGCTGCACCAAAAAATATATGATGAAAACAATCATTCTGGCAGGATCTCTGGTCCTGATTACATTGATGGCAAGCGCTCAGAAGAAAGAGTATAAATCGCTTACCGACGCCTTTATGTCTGGCATGTCCCTCAGGGGAGACCGGGGTCCCTCGGGAGTAGAATGGATGGGCGATGGCAGCACATATTCATTTACAAAAAGGGAGGGCCGCAGCAAGCAGATATGGACCTATGCCATTGAGGACGAGACCGAAGAATTGATTTTTTCCTCGGGTGATCATACTTTCCCAGGTAGCGATGAAGCTTTCAGCTACAGGACATCCCAATGGGCAGGAGATGAGCTCTACCTGCTTTTTCAGACCAATTTTGAAAAGATCTGGCGAAATTCGGGCAAGGCCGACTATTTCTACTATTCCCTGGAAGAGAAGAGTATGCAGCCCATTGTTGAGGACGCTTTCACTGCCCAGGTATCTCCGGGCGGGAAGATGGTCGA
>JAOZLK010000263.1 GCA_029934875.1 Bacteroidales bacterium
ATTAAAAAACTCCTCGCAAGAAGCTAAACCAATAGTAAGAACAAGCAACACTATCAACTGTAGCTTTCTAAATATGTATTCTATAGAAATATATTTCCTCATTCCAAGATAATTATAATCCAAGTTTCACACCAAGCATATATGTCCTGGTATGCGGCGACATACCATAATCTATTCCTTGTTCCATTGTTTGATAAGAGATTGCAAATTCCGGATCATAGCCCAGATATCCCGTAAAAGTTAGCAGGTTGGTTCCTGTAACATAGAATTCTGCATTCCGAAAAACGAGAAATTGATCAGGAATCCTATAGCTCAATGTAATATTCTTCAGTCTAAGATAAGAGCCATCCTCTATCCACCTTGAAGAGAACGATGAGTTACCAACAGGATCATACCATAATGACCTTGGCACATTGGTCTCTTGTCCTTCATATTGCCAACGGTTAAGAACAGCACTACTCTGGTTTACAAGCGCACTCATACTTTCATTTACTGACCGCATATAATTGAACACCTCATTACCATAAACTCCCTGAAACAGGATATTAAGATGCCATTTATCATAATTAATATGGGTCGATAATCCTCCGTAAAATTCAGGCAATGGTGATCCAATGATTGTTCTATCATAGTCATCAATCACACCATCCATTTCACCTGAAGGACCAGAAATATCTTCGAAAATTGCATCGCCGGCACCAAAAGCAATACCCTCTCTGTTTACAAGGTTTGCATCTGATGCATCTGATGCACTTGCAAAAACTCCAAGATATCTGTATCCATAAAAATTAAGCATATTCTCATCAACTCTTGTAATAAATTCACCACCCATAAATGGGGTAATGATTTCCTGCGCTCCCAATTGCAGCACCTTATTTGAAAAATGTGAGATATTGAATCCAACATCCACGAAAAATTTTCGCGTCTTAACAACTCTGGTGAAAAGATTAAAATCCCATCCACGGTTCTCTATTTCGCCATCATTCACCGGAAGGAACTGATGGCCAAGGTAAGATTCCTGCTTTTCATAAATCAAAAGGTTCTTTGTTCTGTTCCTGTAAAAATCAATTGATGCAGTAAATCTATTTCCCCACGTTGTAAAATCCAATCCACCATTCATATGGTAGTGCTCCTCAAAGGTGAGTGATTCATCTGTCATAGGACTTGGGACCAAACCTGTTGTATTCCTGTAATGGACCAGAGAGAAATAATTAAAGGCATTATAATTACCAATATTATCATTTCCACTTTTACCATAGCTGAATCTTAGTTTCAGGTCATCTATCCAATTGATATTATCAAAAAATGATTCATTAGAGATTCTCCAGGAGAGACCGGCACCATAAAAAACCCCAAAAGGGACATCCGATATGAAAATGACATTGTCAGCCTTAGGCCCAATCCGTGTTGAATTTTCAGCAGTTACATTCAAATCAGCGCTGTATTTTTCTCGAAAAGCATAGTTAAAGTTACCATATACCGACAATCTGTTCCAATTACCATTCATCCCACCCATTTCCCGAATATTTGCAGTACCACTTTGCAAAGTAGTATATTCATCATTTTCATGGGAGTTTTTTGCAATACCCCAATCCGACTGGAATTTGTTGGTATTTATCCTGAAACCACCATTTGCTTCAATCACATGGGAGTTGCCTATCCTGGTTTTGTAGTTCAGGAAATTATCATTTGTAAAGGCGTATAAATAATTTGCCATGGCCTTTGAGGCATTCCATGCTTCATCATTGTAATATAATTCCATCCCCTTATTTGGCATGAACATCTCTTCACTCAGGGAATTGAAATTTATGCCGATGTTGCTTTTAATCCTGAATTTACTCGTGAGTTCTGCTTCGATTCGAAATGTGGTTAGAAAGCGGTAGTTTTTATTAGTTGCAGAAAAACCATCGATGACACCCAATGGGTTGCTCACCCCCAATTCATCAACCTCTTCAATTGCAGCAAGCTGATTACCGTCGCTGTCAAATTGATAGGGTATCATTAAGGGATTCTTAAGAAGTGCTGTATAAACCGGGCTGGTTTGGCTTACTCTCGCAGACTCCTTTAATGAGGATGCGGAGCTGGACAGGTTAGAGCTTACATTGAATTTAAGCCATTTAGCCATATTGAAACTTCCCACAAAACGAACGCTGAATCGATCGAAATTCGTATTCTCAATAATGCCTTCATTGTTTTGATATCCAACTGAAAGTCCATACTTGGCTATTTCATCACCTCCAAGTATTCTGAAATACACATCATACATTAAAGCATCACGAAATATGAGACTCTGCCAATTTGTATTATTGTTGTATTTGTAGTAGTTATTATCACTTTCTGATACATATAATCCGGGGTAAAGCAGGGGATAATTCTCTTCCGGAATTTCGGAGGTCATCAGTAATTCCTTGGCATAAGTCCTGTACTGATCACTGTTTAGCTGTGGAATCTCGCTGGGAGATGAACTAAAACCAGTTCTGAATCTGAAATCCATTACAGTTTGAACCTCCGTTGGTTTCAATGTTTCAATCAGAATAAGCCCATTGGATCCCCTGACACCGTAAAGGGAAGTACTGGCATTATCTTTTATAACAGTCATATCTGTAATATCAGCGGGATTCAGGCCTGACAGGGGATTAAATGAAAATCCGTCTGCAAATGATTCCATAACGCCATGTTGCTCCATTGGAAGTCCGTCAACGACATAAAGGGGTTGTGAATTTGCATTCATGGAATGTACGCCCCGTAAGAAGATTGCTGAGCCACTTCCAGGTCTGCCGGAAAGGCCAATCCCCCATGCACCTGCAATGTTTCCTTCAATATAACTATCGATTGTCTGCAGATCAGATAAATATAATTTGTCTTCACTTAACAGAGAAATTGCACTGTTAAACTGACGTTTTTCAACATAATCGAATGTATTTATTATCTGGTCACGGTTACCCGGAATATCTGAGGATGTAAGTCTGAGGGCAATGTTTGTTCTCTTGCCCAGGAATATGCTTTGGGACTTATACTCACCCGGTGGAGTAATAATTAATGTCGCATTTTTCCCGGGAACAGAAATAGAAAACCTTCCCTCTTCATCGGAAATCTCAGGAGCAGAAATTACTCCTTCAACAGAAACAGATACGTTGGGTACAGGATGATTCCTGATACCCGTAATGATTCCGCTTACCAACAAAGTATCTTCAGCATATAAGGATGATACTGCAAAGACCAGTGTAAGAATAAATGAAAAATATAAAGTTTTTCTTTTCATTTGATTAACAGGCTATTCAAATTACAAGGGTGATGGAATGAGTGAAACATAATCGATATTGAATCCATTACTCTTGGAAACTCCTCTCGCTTTATATTCAAATTTCACTTTGACATCACCATATTCAGTTAAATTTTCAACCCAAAAATCAACCTTGTTAAAACCTGCACTATTTGGGCTGAATATTTCCCCTGTAACACTATAGAGGGCAGATCTCAGGTTAAAAATATCATACTCACCAATGGCTTCATCATTGATATATACTGTATAGACTCCTGACGGACGATAGTTTGCTCCCCATTCCAGACGATATCTGCCGGGGAAAATATTCTGAAAAGTGAATTCTACAGAATATGTCCCTGCAAAAGAGTTACCCAAACCGGCAACCACATATCCACCTTCTGAGGCAAAATCAGATTTTAATTTGGTGGGTTCGACAATTTCTCCCTGCACAATTACACTTTCCTTCCATACGTAATAGTCGACACCAACTGAATCGATTAATGATTCTCCTTCCCTCTTGTTCTCCCCGGAATATAATGACTCGTCAATACTAAAATCATAGAAATGATATATTATTCCATTGCTGCACAGTACCCTGGAATCAGGATCAATTGTTGACACATCCAGTACCACATGTTCTCCGTTAATATTTATAAGTGTCGGACTTGAAAGCTCTTCAATGCTCAACATATCTGCAAATACCCCATTATCCAAAACGACTGGCAGGAGTACTGATTCCTGCCAAACAAGCGGAATATCTTCATATGACTGATAGGCACCTCCTATTTGTAATGCCATCTCATCAAGAGCAGATGTATATTGTTCCTGAGTAAACAGAATAAAGGTTGCATAATCTTCTCTTGTCTCTTCACTAACAGGAAAATATTGATTCTCAAACGGATTAATGGTAATGAATACAGAATCATATACAGTATTTCCATTGTCATCAAAACCGATAGGGGTACTCATACTTTTATCCAGAGAGTCATATGTCTGGAATTTCAAGTAGGAATATAAGCCTGGTAAATAAACCCTGAAATACTCCTCAAAATTTGGTTTTGCCAGGGGAAGTTGATTTACTTCGTAATACCTGCCGTTTAAAAACTGGGGACTTGAATGAATGATCTCAACTTCATCAAAATAATACCTTGCATCAACTTTCTCCAGCAGTGCAAATTTACCCGCAAGTGTCTGTAATTGTTTTAGTCCGCTTAAGTTTCTTATATTAAAAATATTGGGCGATATGAGGTGACTCATGATAAACTCACCGATATCTATCGAATCGGGTACCTTGCTGAAGGCATCATTATTTGGAATAAACAGGGTATATTGTTGATTCCCTTTAAGCAGAGAATCCAATCCATTCTGAATCAAGAGATTTGTGAAAGTTGAAAAACTTTCCTCGGCTTCAATATAATCCCAAAGTGTTTGATTTAAAGTTGGATCATCCGGAGCGTAATGCTCATCCCAATCCTTTGTGCAACTCGCAGCAATAAGAGCCAGAATGAAGCTCCATACAAGCAATCCTTTCCAAGGAAAGTTCAGCAGCTTTTTCTTTTGACCATATCGTAATATTTCCCGACCCATCTTATTAATTTGGAATGAACTGAACATAATCCCATGTAAACTTACCAGGTATTAAGGATGTAACTTTTATTAAATGAGTTTCATATTGCAGAAATTCAATGTTGCCAACCGTAAAAGTCCTGTAAGGATTACCTCCCGTGGTGAGGTCGAAACTGCTTCCCAGTCGATTCCCATCGAGGTAAACCTGGATTGTTGCATTTTCCTTATCAAAAGACTCCGATTTTATTCTTAATTCGTACTTACCCGGCTGTACTTTTGGGATTGTATATTCAATCGTGAAGTTTCCCTTAACCTCTACATAATCATTATTGGTGGCTGAGATTGATGTTGCGGATTTTACGTACGTAAAATAGTCAATACCTTCCCAATGAAGTAATTCCATAGACTCCAGATCAAGAACGTGCTCACCTGTAACATTCTTAAGCTCATTAATAACATTCTCTTCATAGAACTGAAATGTTTTCGTTGTGCGTCCCGGGGTCTTTACCTTCAACATATCTTGTATGAGATGGATAGCGCCGTTTTTTGTGAGTATATTGCTATGATCCATCATGATCCTGACATAATTGATAATCGTTGTGTCCTGACCTTGAATAATGACATCAATGGTATCACTGCCGGGATTTAACTTTATCTCCAGTCCGGATTCAACCTGAACCAGGAAATTAGAATAGGTATTAAAGTTTTCAAGATCTTCAAAATTGTCCAGAAAGTAAGTGCCTTCAAGTAGATGATAGGCTACATATTGATAGAACTCACTCTCCTCTTCCCAGGGCTCCAGTCCGGAGGACTCAAAGCTTTCCTCAAGATCATCAATATTGAAAATATCATACTTGGCATAGACTGTATCGGGCTCAGCAAAAAGTGTGTATCTGTTTCTTATTACATCCCCCTTGGAGTTGATTCTGTAAACTCCCATCGTATCCTTGAGATGTGACAGGGCCAATGCATCGGCAAAAATTGAAAAATCCGGATTATTTTCAACCCAGTCATAGCTGCTAAAGCTGATTGGCTCCAGTACATCACCAATAATATGTATATAGCCGTTAATTAGCTCTATATTACCCTGGATGACAGGTGCAACATTGTTGATTCGATAAACCGTGGTATCCTGACTTGTATCAAATCCAATGGTCAGGAGATCTCCCGTTGCAGTTGTATCCGGCAGGGCCCCAAAAGGAAAATCATTGGTTTCCAGCCCTCTGTTGACCAGATGGTATCTGATGAGTAGATTTGCAAAATCTGTATCATTCAGCAAATCATCAAAAGTGTTATAATCTTGATTTTCTTCAATGTAGTTCTGGAATGCTTCATCCGACGGCATAAACAGTGTATAATCATTGCCATGAGGATTGTAGGCACTGAGCGTGCTTTTAAGATTGGTTTGCAAGAGCAGCTCCCAGAATCTGGAATAGGTTTCCTGGTTATCTTCTATATAAGCAGCTATTGTGATGACGTCTTCTCCAAGAAAAACCTGGTCAGTAGTTGTATCGCAGGATCTGTTCATCGCCAGGGCAACAAGTAAAGCTGAGAGCATAGTAAAGCCATACAGTGAAAATCTGCTAAGCATCGAGGCCCTATTTCTACGATTTCTAATATCCCTCATAATAAGGATTTTGCACCAGATTTTTATTGCGCTCTATTTCAATGTCTTCTATTGGAAAGTACCATCCCATTGGATTCA
>JAOZLK010000264.1 GCA_029934875.1 Bacteroidales bacterium
TCGGTTCAGCCCCACCAGGTTCTTGAGGTCATGCTCTACCCCAATCCGGCCAGCGACCGCTTGAATATCAATGTCAGCAGTCCGGACGGAAGCCTGGACGATCAGCTGGATGTTCACATCTACGACCTCACAGGCCGTAGAATGCTCAGCGAGCAGTTTAGCGCTTGGGGAGGAGTTTTTAGCAATCAGCTGGATATATCAGCCCTGCCGGAAGCAGTGTATGTCCTGGTGCTCGAGACAGCATCCGGAACCCACTCTTTCAGGTTTGTAAAAACAGTCCGCTAGGGAGCTTTCAGATCGTATCAGAGGAGGGCCAGATCGTATCAGAGGGCGTCCAGGTAGTTGGCCACTTCCAGGTGCCCACCCTGTCGTGCAAAGGAGGCTGCATCGTCTCCATCCACATCCTGAAGCGTGGGATCTGCCTTCCATTCAAGCAAGATCTTTACAACATCCAGGTTGCCCTCGGCTGCGGCATGCATCAGGGGAGAAAAGTGTTCGTCGGAATCAACTACATTGGGTTCGGCACCTTTGTCCAGCAGAATCCTGACCGTTTCAGGAAAAGGTCCTGTGGCTGCATACAAAAGGGCGGTTCTTCCCATCAGGTCCCTCCTGTCGATTCCGGCCTCTGCCTCCAATAATGTCAACACGATTTCGGAATGGCCATCAAAAGCAGCAAACATGAGCGCTGTCCGGCCATCTTCATCTACGCCATTCACATTTGCCCCCGATTCAAGGGCCTTTTCCACACTATTCAAATCTCCATCAAGGGCTGCCTGGTGCAGGAGCCCGACCAATTCATGTGTAGATTCAGGCGCAGCAATGGCAGCCTCAGAAGAAAGACCGCTGTCTGAACTTTTTTCTGTACTTCCTTTACTGACATTGTTGCAAGCACCCAGGGTGAAGCATAAAATAGCAGCGCTTAAGGGAAGAAAAAGAATTCTTATTTTCATGGGGATGGGGGTATTTTTGCGGCAAGGTACAAAAAAAATCAGCTGTCAAAAGTCCGGAAATTTAAGCCCGCCATGCAACTATTTGAATGAAAACATTCAGAATATTGTCCATAGTCTTCCTGGGCGCAACACTTTTAACCTCCTGTGACTGGCACACCACACGAACGGTCATAGGTTCGGGGGATATCGAGACTAAGGAGATCGCGGCAAGCGACTTTACAGGGATTAATGTAACGGGCTCATGCAATGTGGATTTCACTATCGCAGATACCTTCTCCGTTAAGTTGCATGCCCAGCAGGAAATACTCGATGTGATGACCTGCCGTGTGGTCAGTGGAATCCTTCAGATTGGTTTCGACCCCGACTACAATGTAAATACCGACAAAGAAATTTCGGCAAGCATTATGGGCCCTTCCCTCAATTTTATTGGAGTCAGCGGAGCAGGCTCTTACACCCTGAGAGGGTCTAAACAAGCTAGGCTGGATATTCAGATCTCCGGCACGTGCGATGTGCAGGCCTTTGATATGGAGGTGGGTGATTGCAGGATCGGCATCAGCGGCATGGGCATTGTCGTCGCAGCCGGCCGATGAGCAATCCGGGCTCGATGAGCAGTCCTGACTCAATCATCTGCACACAGGGCCCTGTTCAGGGCCACGATGGCTTTCTTGTAATCATCCCGGCCAATAACAAATTGCATATTCACCTGCCTGAGGGACTGTGAAACGGCATTCACATTGATCCCATTTTCGTGCAGGGCTGTGCTGGCTTTTGCCAGCGATCCGGGCCGGGCAATATTTGTCCCCAGTGCACAAACCAGGGCAAGCTCCTTGTGCAGTACCTCGTGGTAAAGCCCCTTCAGCTCCATTAGTAAGGCTGGTGTCACATCCTTTTCCCAGAATACCATGGTGATGCTGTTGGCGTTGGTAGCTTTCAGAATATAAGATAATCCATGCCTCTGAATCACCTTCATCAGGTTCAGGTCATAACCAACCTGTCCCACCATAAAAGGATCATGCACTTCAATGGCGATTACCCGGTCTGTCCCTGATATAATTTCCACCTTCGACTCCTCCCCCTGGTAGTCGCGGGAGATCAGAGTTCCGGGATGATCCGGCTCAAAGGTGTTCTTGATGCGAATGTTGATCCCTGCCAATTCAACCGGTTTGGATGCTTTCGGGTGGATCGCCTCCATGCCTATATCGGCAAGCTGATCGGCCACATTGAAATTGGTATTCCCCACTGGCCTTGACCATTCAATCCCTACAATGGCCGGATCGGCGCTGGAAAGGTGATATTCTTTGTGAATTACAGCCTCATCTGCCTTAACCTCAACTGCGATTTTACTGAATGTAACTTCCGAATAGCCCCGGTCAAACTCTCTCATGATCCCTTCTGTTCCTTTGGTATAACCAGTAACAACAGGGATTGTACCCGAGCAGTCAAGATCAGTAAAGGCCTTTTGAATCCGCTCATCGATGGTTAGATACTCGGTATCGTTGAAGCCGCAGAGATCAACGAAGGTGGATTTATATCCCTTATTCTGAATGATATTAACCGAGTTCCAGGCCGAGTGGGCCTCTCCGATGGAAGCCAGTATCTCCCTGGCTGCCAACAAGATATTCTGCCTGCTTACATAACCTGACGCCAGCACCTCATCCAGGCTGAGCAGGTAATTTCTCGATTGTTGAATACGCCGGCTTATGAACTCATCAGCCTGAGCCTGGTCAAGACCGATCTCCTCCAGCCCCTGATTGATCGCAATCAATCTTTCCAGTACCCGATCCAGTGCAGCACCATAATCAAGACTCTTTTCAAAAAGATCATAAACTCCAGGCTCCCCACTCTTTTTATGCTCAAGGAGCCAGTTGGTTACATTACTGTAGGCCGAAACCACAAAAATCCTGTTATAGGGATTATCTCCGGCAGCCTGCCTGATGATGATGTTATTCAAAACATCCCCGAATTTTGACATAGAGGTGCCGCCTATCTTATGAACCGAAAGCATATAATGATGTTATAATTATAATCCGACAAAAATAATCCAAATATTATTAACGTTTAAAAATAGAACAGCTTCTTTTTACGATTGTTCTAACTTTATAGCTCATGAGAATATCTTTCCTTGTAAGTCTGCTTCTTATTTTTGCCGGGTTTAGCTCCTGCATGAAGGACAAACCCGAGGATTTCCCGGATAAGGTAATTTGGGACCCCGAGTTGGCCTTCCCCATCGGAACGAAAGCCTATGGAATGAATGCAGAAAGTGGCTTCGACACCACCCTGTTCGAAGAGGATCCTCTCACCGGCCTCCCCCTTTGGGTGAACGAAGTGGAAGTGGTCATGAAGGGAAGCATTGACTTCGATCTCTCTAACCTGGATTCCTATATCGACTCGGTCAACTGGATCATGTTCCGCCTTGGAATTTACAATGGCTTCCCAAACGAAGTTATGACCCAGGCCTATTTCCTGGATGCATCAAGCTCTGTCCTGGATTCCATGTTTTCAGACGGACCCCTGGCAGTATCGCCAGGAACACCGATTTCTGAGGGTGAAAGCATTGACCCTTCATACAGCAGGAATGATGCCATGTTCGACAGGGAACGTCTTACTGCTATTGAAAACACCACGGAAATTCTATTCAGAGCCCTCCTGTTGAACCAGGATATTGATACCAACCTGGTCCCCTATTACCCCAACTATGAGATCGATATTGAAATAGGGATGATGACCAACCTGACCATTGAGTATTAAGTTTTGAGAAAACGAAGCCTCCATACTGCCCTTCTTCTGTGGACGCTTATACTACCATGGGGAGGAAGGCTCCTGCATGCCCAACAGGCTAATACACTTTACCTGATGCATGCCGTTCCGCAATCCAACCTGCTTAATCCGGCAGTTCAGATTTCCTGCAAGTACTTTGTGGGAATCCCGGTTCTTTCATCTATCCACTTAAACTATTCAAACACGGCATTTACCTATAACGATTTGGCCTCCACTGATACCTGGAACATTGAGGGGATCAGTAAGCAAATGCACCGCAAAGACCTCTATACAGGGGGAGTGCAGATAAATCTGCTGGGACTTGGCTACAGGCATAAATCCTACTATTTTACCTTTAACCTGACTGAAAATATAAGGGCTTACCAGACCATCCCGGGAGAAATGGCAAAAATGGCTGTAAACGGGAACGGACCTGTCCTTGGCGAAACTGTACGCATTGACGGATTCAGACCGGGAGGATTCCATATCAGGGATTACTCCCTGGGGGTATCCAAAGTATTCGGACCCTACCTCACGGCAGGAATCCGCGCCAGACTCTTATTTGGGAAGGCCAATCTGACCACGGGATACTCAAAGGTGAAGGTAAAAACCGGGGAAGAAAATTTTGCCCTTCATATGGATGGAGATTATACCTTGAACGCCTCATTCCCCATGACCATTTACCAGGATTCTGAAGGCAATATTACGGGGATTGAAGTGCATGAAATCGATCCACTTGATTATATGATGAACAGGAGGAATGTTGGAGTGGGTGTCGATTTAGGTCTGATTTACAGGTACAGCGAGGAACTTACCCTTTCGGCCAGTGTGCTCGACCTGGCACTGGTGAGGTGGAGAACCGATTTGAATAATGTAAAGGGTGAAGGAGTTTTTGATTATGCCGGGACCGACCTCAATCGGGAAATAACTTCTGGCTTACTTATAAATGAAATACTCGATTCTCTTTCAAATTCAATGGACCTGACAACTTCCACCAAGTCCTACAACTATTACCTCCCTCCCCAGGTTTTCCTGGCTGCATCTTACCGCTACAGCGAACATATCTCCTTTGGAGTGGTGAACCGGAATGTAATCTACCGCAGCAAGCTTCACTCCTCCCTCACGCTTTCGGCCCAGGCTGTTCTTGCCGCAGGATTTACAGGCTCAGTCAGCTGGTCATACCTGAACAACAGCCTTTTAAATGCAGGTGTCGGCATCGCCTGGCATGGGAAAGGGCTTCAATTCCATGCGGTAACTGATAACCTCCTGGGCTTCTTCTTCCCCTTCGACACCCGGACACTGAACCTCAGAGTGGGCATGAACCTGATGCTGGGATGTCCCAGGAACAAGAGGGAGCGTCTGCAGGAAGATTCATACAACTATCTGCCTAAGGGCGGGTATTGCCCCCCTCCCGAAAGCCAGGAAAAAAGGCTGAGAAGACAAAAGAAGGTTGTCAGAAGAATGAATAAGATTTAATGACAGCTTGGCTGGAGCTTTCTATTTATAAAGTTTGGACCGGAGACCTCATTAAAAAAGCTTTCGATATAAGCAATCGCCTGATTCCTTGATTTCTCACCCAGGTAAGGGAAGACCTGTATCAGCTCCAGAATCTCCGCCCTGTGATCTTCCATGTGCTGTAAGGCAGCCTGGTATTCCGCATCTTCGCGACAGGGCCCAAGGTAATAACGTTGGGTAACTGAGGTGAGGCCCAGTCTTTCACCCGGAATTGCGTAGGATGCATCAACCAGTCCAGCATAGTCAAAATCATAGGGAACCGGTGTATAACCCTCGGTGCCAAATCCGGGGAGCCCCAGGATTTTCATATTATGCCTTCCGGCCACCGAGTAATCACTATTTCCGATCATGTATTGAAACATGGCTGCCAGAAGCATCTCCTCCCGACGCATTAAAGCCATTCCCAGCTCATCTTTCTTTACAACCAGGGCATCATGTCTCTCGGCCAGCATCTCTTCCGGTTCAATCAAAAAAGCCCAACTATTCGTAATTTTGTCTTTGCGTCCCGTATCAATATACTTCATTTTAACCAGGCGCACCCTGAAACTAACCGGTGTAAGGAGGCTATAGATCTTATAGGCCAGGTATTCCAAAAGTATATATTCCTCATATTGGTCACCGCTTCTGCAGTGGGTAACCACCTTCATCTTTATTACATCCTGCAGGTATTTGTTCTCTACATCAGATTTTCTGATGTTGAGCCAGAAAGGTGCAAAATAACAGGTGGCTTTCCTGAACTGTCCCCTGGACTTAATCCTGACCTTCTTTCGTATGTCGACTGAATCGGAGAAATGCAGCAGGAGGTCCACCGGAAGATACTCGTCCTTATTCTTGTTCCGAAGATAATATTTCACATCAAAGGTAAGGGTAATCTCCAGGGGGTCAAGCCCTTCAAATAAATCCACAGAAGTGTGAATGGCATCCCCAAGATTGACTGCATCAGGCTCATCCTGGGCATGAAGAGCAAGGGTAAGGAAACATACCAGGAATAGAAATAAGTGAGACCATTTCATAAGCATGAATTAATTTTAGGCTCTAATTTATGAAATATTCCGCAAGCAGGATCATATCCCCTATATCTGATCCGGACCCGGGCCTCTTAAAACCGTCCTGGTATTACTGAATCTGTGTGAATTATTTCTAATTGTTATCCAACTAACGCAAAACACTAACAAATTAGCGGTTTGGGAACCTTTTTTTGATCAAAGTGTTGCAGAAGTTTGTTACCTTTGCGAATTCATTTTATACGATAAGTTTTGGCTGGAAAAACACTATTTGACAAGATATGGGATGCCCATGTGGTAGAAG
>JAOZLK010000013.1 GCA_029934875.1 Bacteroidales bacterium
GTATCCCAGTACGGCCGGGGATCGCAATAAATGGATCAAAGAGGCCCATTACAACCTGTTCAATCTAAAGAGCGAACAGGTCTTTATCGACCTTCTAACCGATTCCGGAACCGGTGCCATGAGCCAGGAGCAGTGGGCAGCCATGATGACGGGAGACGAATCCTATGCCGGCAGTAAATCATTCGATCGCCTGCACGAGACCATTACTTCCCTCACCGGCTTTCCTTACGTGATCCCAACCCACCAGGGACGAGCAGCAGAGAATGTACTTTTTTCAGTAATGGTGAAAGAAGGAAATGTCGTTCCCGGAAATGCCCACTTCGACACCACCAAGGGCCACATTGAGTTCCGAAAAGCTTCGGCCTTCGATTGCACCATTGACGAGGCAGCCGATACCAGGATTTATCATCCCTTCAAGGGAAACATCGACCTGAACAAGCTCGAGAATGTATTCCAGGTCTACGGGAAGGAACGGATTCCCATGATCATTGTCACCATCACCTGCAACTCCACCGGCGGACAACCCGTGAGCATGGAGAACCTGAAGGCAGTTCGTGAATTTGCAGATGCGAACGGCGTCCCTGTGATCTTCGATTCAGCCCGTTTCGCCGAGAATGCCTACTTTATAAAAACACGGGAGAAAGGCTATGAAAACATATCCATTCGGGAAATCGTCCGGGAGATGTTCTCGCTGGCCGACGGCATGACCATGAGTAGCAAAAAGGACGGCATTGTGAATATGGGAGGTTTTATCGCTCTAAATAGTAAAGACATTTTCAGGGAAGCAGCAACCTTCAACATCATGTTCGAGGGCTACATCACTTATGGCGGAATGTCGGGCCGCGACATGGCTGCACTGGCACAGGGATTGGAAGAGGCCACTACATTCGGTTTCCTGGAGAGCCGCATCAAGCAGGTTCATTACCTTGGACAGAGGCTCCACGATATGGGAATTCCGGTCCAGGAGCCCTTCGGCGGACATGCCATCTTTGTGGATGCCAACCGCTTCCTGCCGCATGTTCCCTGCGAAGAATACATTGCACAGACCCTGGCCATTGAACTTTACAAGGAGTCGGGTGTAAGGGCCGTGGAGATCGGCACCCTGCTGGCCGACCGTGATCCGGAAACCCGTGAGAACCGCTATCCCAAACTGGAGATGCTCAGGCTCACTATCCCCAGACGGGTATATACCCGCAACCACATGGATTATGTAGCCGCCGCGCTCCAGAATGTATATAAGCGGAGGGATCAGATCACCTCAGGCTACAATATCACCTACGAGGCACCCATCATGCGGCACTTCACCGTGGAGCTGGAGCAGGTCCACCAATAAAAAGCGGATTTGCCCTAAGTCATTATAAAATTACCGACCTTTACGGCCTTAAAATCCATAAGGTAATAATTACTTGTGAAAGATTTAACACAGGGTAGTGAAGGAAGGGGCATCTTAAGGTTTGCAGCCCCCATGTTGCTTGGACATATGTTCCAGCAGCTCTATACCTTTGTGGACCAGATCATCGTAGGACGGGTCCTGGGTAAGGAAGCGCTGGCTTCGGTAGGGGCATCTTTTCCCATCCTCTTTACCCTCATCGCCCTGATCATCGGGATCGCCACCGGGGGAACAATTGTGATCTCTCAATTCTTCGGGGCCAGGGACTTCAAAAAAGTAAAAAGAGCCATCGATACAATCTTTATTGTGATGGCAGTCTCCTCGGTAATCATGACCGTGGTGGGCATCAGGTTTACGGAGGATATTTTCCGTTTGATCAACTTACCTGAAGAACTAATGGAGACAGCGGTAGCATATTTTACCATATATGTATCCGGACTGGTGGTCTTTTTCGGCTACAACAGTGTGGCAGCTGTGCTACGGGGACTGGGCGATTCGATCACCCCGCTTTACTTCCTTGTGCTGGCGACTGTGCTGAATATCGGGCTGGACCTGCTCTTCATTGTTAAGTTCGGATGGGGGGTTCAAGGGGCAGCACTGGCTACCATCATTGCCCAGGGAGTCGCCTTCATGGTAGCCGTATTTTACTTGAACAGTACCCATGAACTGATCAAATTTAACCTGCGAGAGTTTGCATTCGACCGGGGAATTTTCAAACAAACCCTGAGGATTGGACTTCCCACCGGCCTGCAACAGACTTTTGTAGCCGTCGGAATGCTTGCCCTGATGCGAATTGTAAACGGATTTGGCACTGATGTGGTAGCTGCCTATACGGCTGCCGGGCGATTGGATAGCCTGGCTATAATCCCCTCCATGGTTTTTTCCACTGCGCTATCCACCTTCGTAGGGCAAAACATTGGGGCCGGAAAAATTGAAAGGGTGAAAAAAGGGCTTTCACGAACCTTACTTATGGCCTCAGCTGTGGCACTGGGGACCACAGCACTTATCATTGTATTTAAAACACCATTGATGGGGCTTTTTACTACCGACCAGGAGGTAATCCGAATTGGCGGTGAGTACCTGACCATCGTTACATCATTTTACCTGCTTTTCACCGGGATGTTTATTTACTCCGGAGTAATGCGGGGTGCCGGGGATACCCTTATCCCCATGTTTATCACCCTCTTTTCTCTCTGGATAATAAGGATTCCTTTTGCGGTATTCCTGAGCCAGGAAAGCATAGACTTCCTGGGATTTACAATCCGGGGAATGGGGCTTGGGCCAGAGGGAATCTGGTGGTCGATACCAGCTGGATGGGGATTCGGAATGGTCTTATCGTTCATCTACTACAAAACCGGTAGATGGAAGACCAAATCGGTGATAAAAGCAAAAGTTGAACCGGCCACTGTGACGCGTTAAGCTTTCAATTGATCTCATTTACTTACAGAATTAGCAATTCAGCCCAGTATTTCTGTGCTAATTATAACAATATTTAACGATTTTAAATTGATTTGATCTCTTCGATTGGCTAACTTGGTTCGAAATTTGTATGTAATACACAAACTACGCTACCACGAAACCAGGGATGTTTAGAAGATTATTAGCCCTTTTTACGCTCAGCCTGCTCAGCCTGTTTATACTTCAGGGGCAGGATGAATATGTTCGTTTCAAAAGGATCACCATTGACGACGGACTATCGCTCAGTTCGGTTTACAATATTTACCAGGACTCAAAAGGGTTCATGTGGTTCGGCACAGAAGACGGGCTGAATAAATACGACGGCAGATCAATTACTGTGTACGGGGCAACCACCGACCAGCATTATATCCTGGCCAATAAATGGATCGAACTGGTTTACGAGGACAGGGCGGGGATGATATGGCTTGGCTCCCGGGGCGGGCTCACCATGTATAATCCCAGAAAAGGAATCTTCAATACCCTGAGGCATGATCCCAACTCACTACTCTCGCTCTCTAACGACACAATCTCAGCCATAATTGCTGATTTGCGGAACGATGTATGGATTGGGACCTTTAGCGGGCTCAACAAGGTCGACCGCTTCACGGGAGAAGTTACACGGGTGATCCCGGATGCGCCGGAACTGAATGGGCTCAATTCTCACATTACCGGATTTGCTGTGGACCGTTCGGGAACCTTATGGATCGGAACCAGCCAGGGTCTCTTTACCCAGGACCGAAAATCAGGCCTTTTTTTCAACGAAACAATTAGCGGAACCCTTGCCCCGGGAACCCCAATTAAATGCATGGCCCTGGGTGGAGGATCTCTCTGGCTCGGGACCGCAATGGGAATGCTGGAGGTGGATCTGTCCGGACTGGGAAACCACCTTTTCCTTCCTGCCTTTCCCGGGGAGACACTTTCGGATATCCGCAATCTCCTTGTAGACCGGAACGAACAGGTATGGGTTCAGACTGCGGAAGGTCTTTTCTGTTACTGTAGCAGGGAAGACGGAATGGTAAAAGTTCTGGATGCAGGAGTCTCAACCAATTCACTTGCCTTAAACTCTGTGGAGCCACTGGTGGAGGATGAGCAGGGAAACATATGGTATGGAACCTTCGGGGACGGTGTATTTAAGGTAAATCCCCTTACACTCGAGTATCAACATTACAGTCATAATCCGGCCGATCCCAGCAGCCTCTCTGAAAATGCGGTGAATTGCATTTTTGAAGACCGGTCGGGCGTACTCTGGTTCGGGACCTTTGGTGCCGGAATCAGCATGCTTGATCCCAGCGCCAACCGCTTTACCCTTTTCAAAAATGACCCTTTCAATTCCAACAGCCTGGCCTCTTCCTTTATCTGGACTATTTTTCAAACCACCGAAAATACAGTATGGTTTGGCACTAATGCCTTTGGCATAAGCTGTTATAACATAGACCAGAAAACATTCCGGCATTTTAATCACGATCCTCTTGATCCGGGCTCCCTTTCCCACTCATCGGTTCGCAAGGTATACCAGGACAGTAAGAAGCGCATCTGGGTCGGAACAGATGGGGGTGGATTAAACCTCTTCCTTCCAGAGGACCAATCCTTCAGGCACTTTTTACATGATCCGGATAATGAAAGAACGATCTCTGATAATTCAGTCAGGGCCATCTATGAAGACCGGCATGGAAGATTATGGGTGGGTACCCGCAATGGGCTTAACCTTTTCAAGCCTGAAACCGGGGAGTTCAAAAGATACCTCCACGATGACACGGATCCCGGTTCCATATCCCACAATTTCGTCTATTCAAGCATATTCCTGGATGAGAATGATGACCTGTGGGTAGGAACCTATGGGGGCGGCCTTTGTAAAATGGATACCAGGAATGGGACTTTTACAAATTTCATGCACGATCCGGAGGATCCAAATACCATCTCCGACAATATTGTATTTTCCACTTACCAGGATGAGATGGGCCGTATCTGGATTGGCACCAACAGCGGTTTGAACATGTTCTATCCGGCAACCGGCTCCTTTCGACGCTTCGGTGTGGGAGAAGGATTGGCCAACGAAGTGATCTACGGAGTCCTGCCCGACAACAATAATCATATCTGGCTCAGCACCAACCTGGGAATCATCCGCTTCGACCTGGAGACTTTCGCAGTAAAAAACTTCGACAAAAATGATGGCCTCCAGAGTAATGAGTTTAATGGTGGTTCCTTCCACCGGGGAAGAGACAACAAACTCTATTTTGGAGGCGTTTACGGACTGAACGTGATTGATCCTGAGATTATCGACCCGGTTGAAAAAGTGCCCCAGGTTACCCTTACTGATCTGGAAGTGCTGGGAAAGAAGGCTCATATAGCTGGAATCGACCTGGAAGAAGAGTTTAATGAAAATCCTCTCAGCATCATCGAATATGAGGGTGAGTTCTACTCCAGTGAAAATGTCACTTACCTGGAGGAAATTGTCCTCGACTACAAATACCGTTATTTCTCAGTAGAATTTGCTGCCCTGAATAATCTTCAATCCGACAAACTGAACTACGCTTACATCATGGAAAACCTGGAGTCGGAATGGACCCAGGCAGGTAAACGTAACTACGTCTCTTACGCCAATATGAAAGCCGGCACCTATACTCTGAAGGTAGTGGCAGAGAACTCAGACGGTTTCCGAAGCGATCCGCCCATGGAACTTAAGATCGTCATTACTCCCCCGGTTTGGCAACTATGGTGGTTCATCTTATTGGAGGTTCTGCTAGCTACGGCCATTGCCTGGCTCATCATTACCTTCCTCGTAAGATCCCGCACAAACCGTCTGTTGAAATCTCAAAATCAACAAATCAGCGAGGCCAATGAGGCCCTGCGAAAGTCTGAAAAGAACCTGATGGAACTAAATGCCACCAAGGATAAGTTTTTCTCCATCATCTCGCATGACCTGAAAAATCCATTCGCCAGCTTACTTTCCATCAGCGAACTGATGGTGGAGAACTTCAATGATACGGACCGCGATGACCACAGGGCCGGATTCAGGAAAATTAATCAATCGGTTAAACACCTGCTGAATTTGCTTGAAAACCTGCTAACCTGGTCGAGGTCACAGCGTGGGCGCATCAAGTATGAACCCCTGAGGTTCAACCTCTCAGCGATGATCCAGGAGAATTTAAACCTCCACAGATTAGCAGCTGAAAAAAAGGGGATCGTGCTGACAGCCCTGGAGCAGGAAGAAATATTTGCCTATGGTGACCGGGATATGATCAACAGTGTTATTCGCAACCTGATGACCAATGCTGTGAAATTCACAGATCGGGACAGGAAGGTGGAGATAAGAGTCGATTCCATTGGTGGTTTGCTCCAGGTTAACATTGTGGATGAAGGCATCGGTATTCCAGGGGAATACATTAACAAACTCTTTAATATCGATGAGAAATATAAAGCCACAGGGACCGCCGGGGAGAAAGGCACAGGCCTGGGTCTGATCATTTGCCGGGAGTTCGTGGAAAAAAACGGTGGAGAAATCTCGGTCCAGAGCAAACCGGGTGTAGGCTCAACCTTCAGCTTTACCCTTCCCATGTCCAATTAATCCGATTCTTCCTGTTCTTCACCCCTTTTTACTACTTTTGCAGCGAACCGATTTAAGCAAATATGATCAGATCAATGACAGGCTACGGGAAGGCCGAATCTCTTTTACCCGATAAGAAACTGACCATCGAGATCAGATCGCTCAACAGCAAACAACTCGATACAAATACACGCTTACCTTCGCTCTACAAGGAGAAAGAGCTTGAGATCAGAAAACTTATCGCTTCCTCCCTGGAAAGAGGCAAGGTTGAGTGCAGTTTTTTCTATGAGCTATCCTCAGAGACCTCATCGGGAACGATCAATGAGCTGGTGGTAAAAAGCTATTTCGAACAGCTGAACAGCATCTCAAAGGAATTGGGTCTGAAGGCCTCACAGGAACTGCTTTCCATTGCCATGCGCATGCCAGATGCCATCCGAAATGACCGGGCTGAACTGGAAGACGAGGAATGGAAGCAGGTAAAGGAGAGCTTACAGCAAGCCCTCAGGCAGGTTAATGGCTTCAGGCTGCAGGAAGGTGAGTCGCTGGATAAAGATTTAAGGGAAAGGCTTGCTGCCATCACTGCAAGGCTGGAAGATATAGAACCACTGGAAGGCGACCGGATTGCCCGGATCAGGGAGCGCATTCGTAATAACCTCACCGAATTTGTCGGGAAAGATGGAAGAGATGAAAACAGGTTCGAACAAGAGCTAATCTTCTATATGGAGAAACTCGACATCTCGGAGGAGAAAGTCAGGCTTGCCAATCACTGCAGCTACTTCCTGGAAACCATGGAGAATGAAGGCCCAGTGGGTAAAAAACTGGGATTCATTTCCCAGGAGATGGGACGAGAGATAAATACCCTCGGATCAAAAGCCAACCATGTGGACATTCAGCGCCTGGTCGTGGAGATGAAGGATGAACTTGAGCGTGTCAAGGAACAGATTCTTAACATACTGTAAGGCAATGGCCGGATCAACTAAAAAGGGTAAGCTACTCATATTCTGCGCCCCATCGGGTTCCGGGAAATCCACCATTGTACAACACCTGAAGAAACTTAATCCCGAACTGGCATTCAGCATATCGGCCACCTCAAGAAAGCCCAGGAAGGGAGAACGCGATGGAAAAGAATATCATTTCATATCCCCCCGGCTATTCAGGGAAAAGATAGAGCATAACGAATTTGTGGAGTGGGAAGAGGTTTACCCGGAACAGTACTATGGCACCCTGAAAAGCGAGGTGAATCGCATCTGGGACCAGGATCACCATGCCCTTTTCGACATCGATGTGGTGGGAGGCCTAAACCTGAAAAAGGAATACGGAGAGAAGGCCCTGGCCATCTTTGTAAAACCACCTTCGCTGAAAATCCTTGAGGAAAGACTCCGTTCCAGGGGAAGCGATGATGAAGAGTCCCTTCAAAAGCGCATAGGCAAAGCAGAATATGAGCTCAGCTTTGCCCCGGAATTTGACCATATCCTGATCAACGACTCCCTTGAAAAGGCTCTTGCAGATGCCGAACAGATAGTGCAAGAATTTCTGGACCAATGAAAGTGATGGAAGGATACAGCAAAGCGATCAAGACCGGCCTCTATTTCGGCTCCTTCAATCCTGTTCACATCGGGCACCTGGCCATTGCGAACTATATGATTGAGTTCAGTGACCTGGAACAACTCTGGTTCGTTGTCAGTCCTCAGAACCCCCTGAAAGAGAAAAAAAGCCTGCTCAAAGATCATCACAGACTGGAGATGGTCCGGCTGGCCCTGGAGGACGACAACAGGTTCAGGGTCTCCGACATCGAATTCAAACTGCCAACCCCCTCCTACACCATTGACACACTCACCTACCTTGAAGAGAAAAATCCTGGTCATGAGTTCCAGCTGGTCATGGGAGCCGACCAGCTTAAGACCTTCAGAAAATGGAAAAATGCCGGGTTGATTGCCCAAAACTACCACCGACTCATTTATCCCCGACCTGGAGTTGATCCTGAATCCATCAGGGCCATCCCAAATGCCACGCAGGTCGATGCTCCCCTCATGGAAATATCATCCAGCTTCATTCGCCAGGCCATCAAAGACGGCAAAGATATCCGGCACCTGGTCCCCACCCCTGCCTACACCTACCTGCGCGAGATGCACTTCTACGAAAAATAAAAGACTTGCCTGTTATCCCAAAAAACAATCAGTTGAAGTTCTCTTTTTCTCGGTCTTACCCGGTAGTAAAGGCTTATCTGCTTGGTGACTAAACCCTTTCTGATGTTCTTCTTTTTCCTAGATTCCTCGAACATTTCTGGGTATTGCTTGATCTGTTGCAGCAGATGATCAACTTCGTAGATGAAGTTTTGAGTTTCTCTTTCAGTCCAGGCTTTTTCAAGCAGTTCAATAACTTCGAAGTATGTGCGCCTGGCCCTTGGGGTCCAGCTGACGTTCATCAGTCAAGCTTGTATTTAGCCAGGACCTCTTTCATCACCTCTTCATGGGGGATTAGCTCGCCACGATCCGCTTCTGCAATGCCTTCTTCGATAGCATTTCGTTCAGCCTCTCCAGTTTCATCCCACCAGTCGGCCCCTTTTTCTTTTTTAAAGACAGCTTCAACCTTCGCCAAAATAGCAGGTTTATCCGTGTTCAGGATCATTTTGACCAGCTCCAGTTTTTTTGCCTGTAGATTCATGGTTACCTTCATTATCTATACAAATTTAATGATTAATATCCATTAATGTGTTTAACTAACCAGAGATCGCCTTTTACGACAACAAAACAATTCATCTTGGAGCTCCTTTCCGTAGCATAGGTACTTATTCTTACCCATTGAATGCCATCTATTGGGTTTTTTGGATAT
Source organism: Bacteroidales bacterium (assembly GCA_029934875.1). Lineage (GTDB taxonomy): Bacteria > Bacteroidota > Bacteroidia > Bacteroidales. Next base: position 9,225 of record JAOZLK010000013.1, read on the forward strand.
ATCCAAAACGTATCCATAAATATCCAAACCATCGATAAAACTGAGAGGCTTGCATGCGAAAGGCTTGCTTGCGAAAGGCTTGCTTGCGGAGTGATATGAACCGACGAAGCCTACAAAATGCCGAAGGCATTTTTAAGCGAGAAGGTTTATATCACGGAGTGCGTTTGGCCTCATGCACCATCTCCATCCCCCTGCTAATAGCTGTTTCGTTCTTCGGAATCAGGTGATGATGGCGCTGGGGAAGTGATTTCTTCAGGCCAAGGATCACATTCTCAAAGTCCACCACAGGATTCACTTTGATATAGGCACCGAGGACCAGCATGTTGAAGGTGATGGGTGATTTCATCCGGGCTGCTTCAGCAGTGGCTTCAACCTGGAAAATTCGGATATCGTCCCGTTTCGGATGCCGGGTAATTCCGTTGGGATCATAGATCATCAGTCCACCAGGCTTAAGTGTGGATTCAAATTTATCCATCGACTGCTGGTTTAACAAGATTGCCGTATCAAAACTCTGAAGTACGGGTGAGCTGACGCGGTCATCGCTGAGGATCACTGTTACATTTGCAGTTCCACCGCGCATCTCAGGGCCATATGATGGCATCCAGCTTACCTCCTGCTCTTGCATGATTCCTGAATAGGCCAAAATTTTTCCCATGGAAAGGACTCCCTGTCCCCCGAAACCTGCAATGATAATCTCTTCCGTCATATCAATTCAATTTTTACTTACCCACTTACTAATAACCATTAACTAATAACTAATCACCATTCACCAATTTCCCTTCGACCTTTATATCACCCATGGGATAGAACTTAAACATGTTCTCCTCCATCCAGATATTAGAGTCGTTGGGTGTCATCTTCCATCCCGAATTGCAATTGGACACAAACTCCACCAGGGACACACCCTTGTTCAGTTTCTGGTTCTCAAAGGCCTGTCTTATGGCCTTCTTGGCCTTGCGTACCGGGCCTGGTTTATGAACTGCGTGACGGGCCACGTAATAGGTGCCCGGAAGCTGGGCCACCATCTCGGTTATCTTGTAAGGAGGTCCCATGGTTTCACTATTCCGGCCATAGGGAGAAGTTGATGATTTCATTCCTTCGAGGGTTGTGGGGGCCATTTGTCCGCCGGTCATCCCATAAATCCCGTTGTTCACAAAGAAGATGGCAATGTTTTCACCCCGGTTGCATGCATGTATGGTCTCGGCAGTCCCAATGGCCGCCAGGTCACCATCACCCTGGTAGGTGAAGACATACTTCTCGGGCCAAAGCCGTTTAATCCCCGTTGCCAGTGCAGGTGCCCTTCCGTGCGCGGCCTGACTCATGTCGATATCCATGAAATCGTATGCAATTACAGCACATCCCACGGGAGCAATTCCAATGGTATCCGACTGGATCCCCATCTCCTCTACCACCTCCATAATGAGCCTGTGAATGGTCCCATGACCACAACCCGGACAGTAGGACAGGGTAGCTTCGGTCATCAGTGGTGTGCGACGATATACCTGGTTTTCCTCTTTGATGATCTGCTTGATGTCCATTTAGTATCCTCCTATAAATTTATCTTCCACTTCACTTAATACATCATCGGGGGAATGTATCTTGCCTCCCACCATTCCATAGTGATAGACCGGCACTTTTCCGTTCACAGCCAGCCTCACGTCTTCAACCATTTGCCCGGCGCTCAACTCAACTGCCATCATGGCCTTCACTCTTCTGGACATCTTTGCAAGTTCTGCCGATGGAAAAGGGTCCAGGGTCTTGGGTCTCAGTAAGCCAATTTTCTTGCCCTTGCTACGGGCCATATCCACAGTCTTCTGACAAATTCGAGCACTTGAACCATAAGCAACCAGGAGGTAGTCTGCATCATCGCAATCGATTTTTTCAAACATTACATCCTGCTCCATGCTTTTATACTTTTCCTGAAGCTTCAGGTTGTGCTCATACTGAAGGTCAGGATCAAGGTTCAGGGAGGTAATGATATTCCGTTCCCTATCCTGGGTTTTACCTGTAATTACCCAGGACTGATCGAACTCCTTCACCCTCTCCTTCTGGGGAGGCAATTCCACCTTTTCCATCATTTGTCCGATAAGCCCATCTGACAATATCATTGCGGGATTACGGTATTTGAAGGCCAGTTCAAAACCCAGATCCACAAAATCGGCCATCTCCTGTACAGAAGCAGGTGCAAGCACAATCAGCCGGTAGTCGCCATGCCCCCCGCCTTTAACAGACTGGAAATAATCTGCCTGTGAAGGCTGTATGGTTCCAAGTCCGGGACCACCCCTGACCACATTAACAATCAGGCAGGGTAACTCTGCTCCCGCTATATAAGAAATGCCCTCCTGCATGAGACTGATGCCAGGACTGGAAGAGGAGGTCATTACCTTTTTTCCCGTTCCTGCCGCCCCGTAAACCATATTGATGGAGGCTACTTCACTTTCTGCCTGCAGGACCACCATTCCGGTCCGTTCTTCCGGACGCTGAAGCATCAGGTACTCCATCACTTCCGACTGAGGGGTAATGGGATATCCAAAGTAGCCATCCACACCGGCCCTGATGGCAGCTTCAGCTACGGCTTCATTTCCCTTCATTAATGCAATTTCCTTCATAGATCGCTCTTTATCATTGTTTGACCCGGTACACGGTAATTACACCATCCGGGCAGACCACTGCACAGTTGGTACATCCGGTGCAATTCTCCGGGTTCTCCATATAAGCATAGTGGTAGCCCTTACCGTTCACCTCCTCAGCCATACCAATGGTCATGGTAGGACAATTCACCCTACAGACCTGGCAGCCTTTGCATCTTTCCACATCCACTACGATGGCTCCTATAGCTTTTGCCATGTTTTGCTTCTTTTGTTGAATAAATACCAAATGTAATAATTCTCACAATCCCTGAAAGCCAAAGTGGCGGACCCACTCTTCAATCAGTTCTTTTAGGGATAAAATATCTTATTACGGGATAGGATGATGTTCATGAAAACACCGCAACCTCTCCTCCAGAACAGGGAACTGATCACGCCTAACTTGTGACACACAGGCTCTTAAGCCTTCTATTCTCGAGCTTCCGGTAATCTCCAGGGAAATAGCGCTTATCCCGTAATACAATAGAATTTCAACCAGCTGGGGACCTCCTAATCCGGGATATGACACGGTGAAATAGAAGCCGTCGGCTATGGGTTCATCCAGGTCCATGTCATAGACAATCTGAAATCCATATTTCTTAAAAAGCGCTTTCATGATGACAGCCTTCCTGCCGTACTCCCTTACCTCCTCGATATAATTGTAGGAACCACTATTTACTGCCTCAAAAATGGCAGCCAGGGCATATTGTGCAGTATGCGAGGCTCCTGCCGATAGCGCATATAGTGCCCCGAAAATCATTGCATGTCCAAATTTATCAGAACTGTAGTAACGCTTCAGGTCCGGATACCTTCGCTCAAAAAGATTCGGAGAAATGATCATCATGCCGATGCGCTGGCCAGCATAGCTGAATGCTTTGGAACTGGAAACAAGCAGGATGTAATTATCTGTATATTTTGCAACGGTAGGCTGGTAGGGTGGAACCCCCGGCTGGGACAGGTCTTTGCGAAAGTCCATTCCAAAATAGGCCAGATCCTCAATCACTGTTATGTCATATTTCATTGATAATTCACCAATGATTTGCAATTCCTCCTCGTTCAGACAAATCCACGAGGGGTTATTGGGATTGGAGTAAAGAATGGATGAGTACTGCCCATTTTCAATCTCCTCTGTCATTTTGGCTTTCAGTTTCCCTCCCCTGTAATCATAAAGGTCGAATGAGCCGAAAGTGTGTCCCAGAACCAGGCACTGCTGCTTTTGAACCGGGAAACCAGGATCCAGGAAAAGGGTTCCCGTACGATGCTGATCCGAACGGTTAACCACCATGAAAGAAGCCATTCCACCCATCATAGACCCCACCGTTGGGACACAATGCACTGGTTCCACATCCACATCCATGAACATCTTAATAAACTCTGCAGCTGATTCCTTCAGGGGTTTAATCCCCTCTATGTTGGGGTATTTAGAGGCCACCCCCTTCCTGAGTGCAATCATCTCTGCCTCTACTCCCACAAAAGTGGGATCAAGACCAGGTACCCCCATCTCCATTCTGATGAACTCCTCCCCGGAAATACTTTCTATATCGTTGACAATTTTCACCAGCTCCCGGATGGTCGATTTTCCGGCGGGATGGATACCAAAGGCATCAATCACTTCATTGACAAGCTCAGAATTTATGGGAGTAGAATCCATTATTTGCGATTTTGAAATCCATCGTGAAATTAGACAATGGAAAACAAAGCCATTGTGCCCAAGAGCATATCTTAGATGTGTTATAAAACTATTTTCTCTATCCGGATACGGGCATCTACTGCCACCAGACTACTCCCTTTCCCCAGAATTGGATTCAGGTCCATCTCAGCAATCTCAGTAACAAATTCCAGAACGGTGGAGAGTCTGACAAGGATTCCGGCAAAAGCCTCTTTATTGATTCCTTCCTGCCCCCTTATACCGTCGAGAATTTTTGAGCCTTTAAGCGACCCAATCATGCGGTGCCCCTCCTTCATGGTAAGGGGGGACAGCCCTGCGGCTACATCATGCAAAACCTCTACCATGATGCCCCCTAGTCCACATAGTATTACATGACCAAAGGGTGGCTCATACTTTGCCCCAGCAAACAATTCGATCCCTTCCAGCATGGGCTGCAACAATACACCCTGCGCATCGCTGATTTCCATCATTTGCCGGAAATGTTCTTTCAGCTCCTGATCATTACTAATCCCAAGAGCAACCCCGCCCACATCCGATTTATGTACGGGGCCCACAACCTTCATCACCAGAGGGTAAGCAATCTCCTTGGCCAGATTGATCAGGGAGGCTTCATCGGAAACCACACCCTCTTTTACCCTGGGAATTCCGCAGGCATCAAGGATTCTCCCGACCGAGACCGGATCGAGGTATCCATCATCAGCCTCCTTAATCACCTTGCGAACCGCTGTAATATCTAATCCTTCCGGGCAAGCGACACTCCAGGCCGGGGGCTCAGTATGATGAATCCTGCTGAGTGCCTCTCCCAATACTACCTCGTCAGGAAAATTAATATGACCATGGGAAAGAAACTCCTTTACTTCCTCCTCTGCGGTGACAACTGAAGGAAGTACAGGATAAATGGGCTTTGTACAGCTCAGTATTTTTTCGTGAAGTAGTTTATAAACGTCAAAGACAGGTGTTAGCCCGGGTGTTCCGAAGATGAGTACAATTCCATCTATTTCAGGAAACTCATTTTCGCAATAATCGATACAGATACCCACCTGTTCAGCATTTCCGGTAGCCAGGAGGTCAATGGGATTGGCCGCCGAGGAACCGGGATAGAGATGCGAAAGCAAGTCATCAGCCTTTGGCCCTTCCAGGTGAGGAACATCCAGTCCTCCTTTGGCCAGTACATCGGTCATCATTACTGCCGGTCCGCCTGCATGGGTGATAATGGCCAGGTTTTCACCCTCCAGAGGAGTTGTTTGCATAACTGAAGCCACGGTAGTCAGGTCCTCCCGGCCAAAGCAACGCACAATTCCCGCCTTTCTGAATAAAGCATCCACAGCCACATCAGAACTGGCCAGTGCACCCGTATGCGAAGTGGCAGCACGGCTCCCGGCATCGGTAGTACCAGCCTTCACTGCAGCAATACTGCAGCCCTTTCGAATCAGGGATGTGGCATGCTTAAGCAGGCTCCGGGGATTTTTAATAGTTTCAAAATAAAGTATTTTCACCCTTGAGGAGACTCCTTCCTCATAGGTCTCATCAAAATGAGCAAGGACCTCTTCAACGCCCATCTCTGCAGAGTTTCCCACCGAAAAAACATGAGCAAAGCGGAGTCCCTTCTGCAAACCTGCCTCCATGATAAACACAGCAGTGGCACCACTTCCTGAGATGAAATCACATCCCTGTGGATCGAGTCGTGGTATGGGGAGGGTAAATACTCCCTGGTAGGCGGGTGTCATTACACCAATACAGTTCGGACCAATGAGGGCCGCTCCATTTGACCGGCACACCTCAACAATCGACTTTTCAATTCGGGCTCCCTCTTCATTCTCTTCGCTAAATCCGGCTGAAACGATTATGAAGGCCTTGGTGTTTTTGCTTTCGGCAAGCTCTCTGACCGTCTCCAGGCAAAGGGTAGCCGGTATGGCAAGAATGGCAAGATCTACCGGAGGCAGATCTTTTACCATCCGATATGAAGGGAATCCCTGTATTTGATCCTCCCTGGGATTGACGGCACATAACTTGCCTTTAAAGGTTCCCTGATGAATATTATGAAATAGTTTACCCCCCGGCTTAGCCTTATTGTTGGAAGCACCAACGACTACAATACTCTCGGGATCAAATAGTTGTTTGTTAAGCATATGGATCAGTCTAAGAGACCCAAAGATAAGAAAGCTGAATTTTGTCCTGTAAAAAAGAGGAGTGTCTTAGAACATACACTCCGGAGAAAAAAAATAAAAAAAAGAAGGCAAGTTGCTACTCTCCCTAAAACCCTCAAAAGATTCGCAACTTGCCTTGCACCCCAACAATTACTTTTCATCTAAATAAACCAGAAAATGTAAGATATGTTCAGTTCATCGTAAATTTTAACATTTGAAAAGGATTTTTTAACATTTAACCGGCCAGCACCGATTTAACTTTTACGCCAGGTAGACGGCCCAAGCTGCCGGTAAGGGATCCCATTCGGTCAGTATCTCCCTCCAGAACCAGAGATATCACATTGCATGAACGCTCCCGTAGCGGAATGCCCTGCCTGCCCAGAACCATATCGGAGTGTTCAGTGATAATGCTATTAATGCGATGGATATCACCCTCCTCACTTACGAGAATAATTACCGCACCAATTCTTCCTTCCATGTGACAAATATACTAATAAATAAGCTCTTCCACCTTCCCGATATCATGCTCAATCTGCCCCAACTCTCCTTTGTCCAGATGTTTATAAAAGCGAATGAAAAACGGACTGTCGTCCAGGCCTTCAATTTTAGCCAGGGGAAAAAGAAAGATCCCCGATGAGGATATACGAACAAGCGCTTTTATGGAGGCACCCTTAATGAGAACAGAGGTGGCATAAGATCCATGGGGAGGGATCAGCTTATTGGCATCACTGATCCTGGCCCTGTAGCAGGACCTTTTGTATAATACGCTTTCCTCTGAAAGCAGGCTCAGATCGGCCTGCATGATGAAATGATGCTCAAGATAAGCGTTGGCCCGCTGTATATGCCCCTCAGCCAAAGCTTTTCGAATCCTGGTACTGCTTACTGTTTCACTTTGAATCTCCTGGACTGGAATTTCCTCCACATTGAAGCCATGCTTTTCCCTTACCTCGTACAGGGAGTCAAAATTGCCTTCCTTGTTATGACCGAAGAAGTGATTAAAACCAACTACGATTGTATGGGCATGTAGCTTTTCTACCAGGAAGGCCTCCACAAATTCCTTTGATGTGGTCAGGGCAAAATCTTTGGTAAACTCCAGCACAAGCAGATGGTCGAGACCTGTCTCCTCCAGCACCCTGCACTTCTCCTCCAGGGTAGTTATCAGCCTCAAATCCCTGCCAGCAGTATCGGGATATAGCACTTTCCGGGGATGAGGGTGAAAGGTGATCAGGACTGAAGAGCCGCCAACCTGACTGGCCAGGCTATTCAATCGGGAAATAATTACGCGATGTCCCGCATGAACACCATCAAATGAGCCCATGGTGACCACCGGAAACCTGATTTCCGGGATTTGTGCACTGGGAAAATGAATTTGCATATTAAGATTGGCCGGATTTTACGAAATAGGCTACCTTTTCCAGGGAAGTAATCATATCATATTCTTCCAGGTAACAATCATCCGGCACAATCAGGGGTACTGTGGTAAAATTCATAATACCTTTGATCCCGGCGTCAACGATCTGACTGGTCACTTCACTGGCCGAAGTTGCAGGAACGGTCATTATGGCTACAGAGATCTCATATGATTCCACAATTTCCTTGAGACGACTAAGGGAGTAACATTTAACCCCGGATATTACCCTTTCGATTTTGGTGTGATCCACATCAAAAGTGGCAATGATGTTGAGCTTTGACCTTTTCCCAACAAAATAGGTTGTTACAGCCCTGCCCAGGTTCCCGATTCCCACAACAGCAACGTTAAGGCCCTTTTCTGAATCAAGAATCTCACCGATTACATCAATCAGGTCCCGAACGTCATATCCCTTTCGTTGCATGCTGGTATAACCGATAAACATAATATCACGCCTGACCTGTACGGCTGTATTATGATGAAGCGCCGCCAGTTCATGTGAAAAGATATGGGTTTTACCCTCCTCCAGGGATTGCAACAGGGTTCTGCGGTATTCACTGAGTCTCTCTACGGTTCTTTCGGGGAGCATATTCGTCTGGTATTTATCGTAAATACAATAATACAAAATTATTGTTAAATAGATCACAATCATGCAGCAGCAAATCAACTGATACATATCATGAAACTTGGCCGGGCATTTACTGAACGGGCAGAATCACTCTGAATATACTTCCCTTGTCGGGTTCGCTTTCCACCAGGATATGCCCCCCGTACAACTCTGCGATCTTCTGTACAATCGATAGCCCGAGCCCCGAACCGCTAATCCCCTTTGTCCGCTTATTTTTTATTCGGACAAACTCCTGAAATAGCTGGGATATCTCCCGCTCATTCATTCCATAACCGCTGTCCTGAACAGCAATTTCCATCTTCCCCTCCTGATTACTTACCTGCAATACAACCGAACCTCCATCCCGATTGTATTTCACCGCATTGGAGAGGAGGTTATTCATCATGATATCAAGGTCAATGGGATCGGCCTCAAAAAACAGATCGCCTTTTCCCTCATAGTTAATGGAAATATTACGCTGGATGGCCAATGGCTTAATGGTAGAGATGGCAAGATGGGCGCGCTCCTCCAGGTCCAGTCTTTCAATTTTGTCTTCCTTTCGCTCCAGTCTGATCTTCGTAAAATCCAGGAGATCCATTATCAGTGAGCGCATTCCCTCTATCCTCTGAAGTGAGCGGTCAAGGACCTGATTGTAATCATCAAGAGCAGGACCCAGCTCACGATCCTTCATCATGCCCAGGTAACCCTCCAGGGCATTCAAGGGGGACTTCAACTCATGACTCAAAACAGACAGGAACTGGTAACGAATCTTTTTACCCTCCTCCTTCATGGTCCTGGTAATCCGCTTTAGAAAAAACTGCTTGGTGATCAGATCAACACTGGCCTTCAGCTCGGCAGGAGTAAATGGCTTGGGGATGAAATCCCGGGCACCATCGTCAGTGGCCCTGGCTGCCACTTCCATGGAGGCATAGGAGGTAATCATTGCAACAAGAATCTCGGGATGACTTTTTTGTATGATTTCAAGAACCTCCATGCCTGTAATTCCCGGTAATTTATTATCCAACAGCAGAATGTCAGGAGGATTGGCTTTGATCATTTCCAGGGCCTCTTCCCCGCTTGAGGCTTCTCCGAGCTCAAAGCCATAATCATCGTCCATGAAAGGAAAGCTAACGCTGTGTCCCGAAAGAATCCGCTTAACTCCGGATCTGATACCCGGTTCATCATCAACCACCAGAATTGACAAACACTCCATCCTATTTCAATAAACCTTTGATAATAATTTCCAGTTCCTCCATCCTGAATCCTTTCTCCAGGTAATGGTCAGCCTTTATCCAGGCCTTATTTTCCGGGGTCGAGATATCAAAACTAATGCCCCTCTCGGCGGTGACTGCCGTAGCGATAATAACCGGCACCTGTGGTTTGCATTGTTTGATGCGGTAGGCCAGTATAAATCCGCTGTCCTCTTCCTCCATCATCAGGTCGAGTATGGCCAGATCGGGACACTCACTCTGAAGGTAACGCTCAGCCTCTTCCCGGGACTCAACCGCCACCACATCATAACCCCATTTTTTCAAATGATGGCTCACCTGGAATATTTGGTCCGGATCATCATCGGCCAGCAATATTTTCTTCTTCATTTCACTCATCTTTTTTTCTGGTTACTGGTTATTGGTTACTGGTAATTGGTTATTGGTTACTGGTTACTGAGTTACTGAGTACTAAGAACTGAGAACTG
>JAOZLK010000265.1 GCA_029934875.1 Bacteroidales bacterium
TACGGGATGCACGGAATCCCAGCTCACCTTGCAGCTTCATTCTAACAGGACGTCCGGAAACCTGATTAATCTTTTGAACATTGATCCAGTCAGTCGACGTTTGATTGATGCTCTTTACCGTCAGCATTTCTCCATCCTCCTTCAAATCCTTTGTCTCTTTTACCTGGGATGTGCAGGATGCCATAAGCAGTAATAAAATGAGTATTTTTTTCATTTCAGATTCAATTTTGAACTCAAATTAGGGCTAAGTTAAACATTAAAATGTCTCTCTTAACTTTTAGCTAATCGGAGTCCGAAAGCTCCACGCAGGCCACACAGAAGCTACTTGCTCTTCCCGATCCGCCTGATGCCATTTTTGGGATAAATGACACTGTTGCCTTTGCAGCCATCTCTTAGCTCTGTCACCCATCCAACCTTTAAAATGGGGGAAACTGTTGCAAAGCTATTCTTCGAGACCCTTGAAGGCGAACATCCTCCCAAACAGGTAGAGCTGAAAACCAGGATGGTGGTCAGAGAATCGTCAGCCCGCCGGCCTGATTGAGCAGAAAAAAACACCAATATTAATCCATTTTCGCCCCGATTAATATTTCCTTAATAGTTTATTATACCCTCACTCTTATTTTCACATGCCAATATGTATAGATCTCCCAGAAACCCATTAATCTGTTTATAATGATGAATTGTAATATCCCATCTCTTGTTAAATTAGTAATAATTGCATCCTTAACACTGACCACATCCTGTATAAGCTCCACCGATCAGGAAGACCTTACGTCATATATAGATCCCACCATCGGAAACGTATCGCGCTTCCTGGTGCCCACCTATCCGACTTTTCATCTACCAAATCAAATGCTAAGGATGGTGCCACAAAAAAGGGACTATATATCAGACGAGGTAGAGGCTTTCCCCCTCCAGCTTGCTGGTCACAGAAATAAGGGTCTTTTCCAGATGAAAGTAAGGACAGGGGATCTGACAGAAGGATCTTGGAAAGGTAATATGTACATCGATCATGACCTTGAAATTGTGCATCCCTGGCATTATTCCACTTACCTTGTAGAAGATGAGGTTCGAGTTAGTTTTAGCCCCGGGGCAAAAGCAGCGATCTATAAACTAGAGTTTCCGGAAAGTAGCAATGGAAGCATATTGATACAGGGCACCGGGTTCTTCAGAGCCCAACAGGAAAATGAAGGGGCTTTTTTCCTGGAAGACAAGATCATTTATACAACCCGAGGTATATTTTCTGAGACAAGGGAGATGACTGTATTTGCTTACGTGCAGATATGCGATAAGAAGGGAGCAAGCATTAGCATGGCTGAATTGGCGGTCAAAGAAGGGAAGCTTTTCATGAAGCTGTCGGAGGATGCTCCTTCAACTGTACTGCTCAAGTATGCCATCTCCTATATAAGCTACGAGCAGGCCAGGATCAATTATACAAAAGAAGTGGAAGATCTGAATTTCGATGAGCTGGTATCTTCCGGCAAGTCCGAATGGGAAGAAACCATTGGACAGATCAGGGTTGAAGGGGGAACAACAGCTCAAAAAAGAACTTTCTACACTTCACTGTACCGCACAAATGAGCGGATGGTGGATATAAATGAATATGGACAATATTACAGCGGATACGATGGTGCGGTGCATAAAAGCGATCGCCCATTTTACGTCGACGACTGGATCTGGGACACCTACCTTGCGGCTCATCCCCTGAGAACGATCCTGGATCCTGCAATGGAGAACGACATGCTCAATTCCTATACCTTAATGTATGAGCAAAGTGGCTGGATGCCTACCTTCCCACAGGTTCACGGGAACCACATGTGCATGAATGCCTATCATTCATCAGCTATTTTTATTGATGCCTACAGGAAAGGACTGAAGGACTATAATGTGGAGAAAGCCTACGAAGGAATTCGGAAAAATCTGATGGAGGGAACTTTTATCCCCTGGAGACAGGGTACACCGAGAAGACCCATTGATGACTTTTATCACCAGAATGGATATTTCCCTTCCCTCAGACCCGGAGAAGAAGAGACAGAAGCCCAGATGGATGGATTTGAAAAGAGGCAGCCTGTATCTGTATCACTGGGAATCACTTACGATTTCTGGGCTCTGTCGGAACTTGCAGGTGAATTGGGGAAAGAGGATGAACAGGCGGAATTTGCACTAAAGGCCAAAGATTACAAGAAGCTCTGGCATCCCGGGCACCGGCTCTTCATACCCAAAGATGAGAATGGAGACTGGATTGATATCAATCCGAAATCTGACGGCGGACCGGGATACAGGAACTACTATGATGAAAACAATGCATGGACCTATGCATGGGATGTGAAGCATGATATTGACGGTTTAATTGAACTTCTTGGTGGAAAGGAAGCCGCAGAGGCAAGGCTGGACCAGTTATTCCGTGAACCCCTGGGAATGAGAAAGCGGGAGTTTTATGTGCACGGCTCAAATTCAACCGGTATGGTGGGCCAGTTTTCCATGGGAAACGAACCCTCGTTCCACATACCCTATCTGTACAATTATTTCGGTGCACCCTGGAAAACTCAGAAAAGAATCCGCTTCCTTCTGGATGTGTGGTTCAAGGACAATATTTTCGGCATTCCGGGTGATGAGGATGGTGGCGGAATGACTGCTTTTGTGGTCCTGTCGTCCATGGGTATTTATCCCCTTACTCCGGGGATCCCTGTTTACACAATTACCAGTCCTGTTTTCGAAAAAGTAAGTATTCAACTGGACAATGGAAAGAAATTCACGGTGATAGCAAAGGGAGCCAGCAGGACCAACAAATACATTCAGCGGGCATATATTAACGGGGAGGAGATTTTCAGTCCCTTCATAAGCCACGAGCAAGTCATGTCAGGGGCCACCCTGGAACTGGAACTATCAGAATTACCCAATAAGGAATGGGGGCTTAAGACGCAGTCATTTTAACCCGGCACATGTGATAGCAACAGGTGTTGGTGGATTTAAGTTCAGCACATTAACAATGATAATATAAAAAAGAGGATTTTTTAAGCATTTAAAAAAAAATTAATAAACCCAACTGAACAGTTATGCAACGAAGAAAATTTATCCAAACAACAATTTTAGGAACTGGATCTGTCTATTTATCTGCATCCGATCTCTTTGCGGGAGTAAATGGGGAGAAGTACCCTCAACTGAAAAAACACAAAATAACAAAGGTTGAAAGGGTAAAGTATGATTACCATTGGCCAAGGTTTGTGGGTAAAAACGCCCGGAAAGGAAACCACGGTCAATACCACAAGAGCGAGGCTTTCAAGCTTTACACCGACCAGGGAGCTATGGGATGGGCACTTGGCTCGAACAAGATTGAGGACCAAGAACTACATCACTTGGAGGGGCAGCTGGTATCTGAACTCATATCACCTGAAAAGGGTATGCGGAGTGATCTGAGTCCTTTTGTGGATCTGGCCCTGCACGATTTAATGGGCGTAATTCTTCAGAAGCCGGTGTATAAACTGCTTGGTGCAAAGGGAACAAAAAACACCCCCATATACAGTGGTATGATCTATTTCGACGAGCTGGAACCTGAAGACAATCCGGCAGGAATGGATAAAATTTTGGAAAACTGTCAATGGGATATTGACTACGGCTACCAACAACTGAAGGTTAAAATTGGACGAAGTGGGATGTGGTACCCTCATGATGAGGGAATAAAGAAAGACATTGAGGTGGTGAAGCTTATCCAAAAAACCTTTCCGGATATTACCCTCCTTGTGGATTCAAATGATAAATATACACTTCAGGATACCATTGATTTCCTGGAAGGAATCGGCGATATTCCTTTGTTGTGGGTTGAAGAGCCATTTACCGAGAATTACGAAGACGGGAAAAAACTTCGACAATGGATGGACCAGAATGGTTTTAAGGATACCCTGTATGCTGATGGGGAATTCAAACCCGATCATGACCTGTGCATGAAAATGGGACAAGAAGGGATCATGAATGCCTATCTTCCTGATATCCGTTCATTTGGATTTACCAGGTGGAGGAATCTAATGCCGCAATTGAAGGAGTATAAGATGTTGGCCAGTCCACACTCCTTTGGGAGTATGCTAAAAACCCATTACAATGTACATATTGCTGCTGCATGTGGAAATGTGGTAACCATCGAAGGTGTAACCTGCATCTCTGATGACATTGACTTTGGGGATTACAAAATTGCAAACGGAGAAATCCAGGTCTCGGATCAACCCGGTTTTGGAATGAAATTGTTGAAATAGAGGCGGTATGAATAAAATCGCATTAGCCATCTTTCTTCTTGTCTATATTTGTCCGGGGATAGAGATCCGTTCTCAGTCCCTCGACCCATTATCACTCCATTTTCTGAAAGACTACCAGCTTCGAAACTTTTATAATTCATCTGTATCCTTAAGCAAACTGGATTTGTCGCAAGATGTATTAAATGAATCCTCGTACCCCCAAATACATCTCACAACTCCAGGCTGCGATTTTAAACAGAAGGGGCAGGTCTTGCAGATTTCCAACAGCTCGAAGACCGAACAGCAAAGTTATATCAAACTGGGAAAGCTGTATAACTATGCCGCAATCGACATGGACATTCAAAAGCAGTCCCATAAGACTTCCACAGCAAACGCCCTGTTGACTTTTTACAAGGATGAAGACAACAGCTTTGTTCTAACTCAGAGAAATGTTGAAACCGGCAAACAGCAATTCACACTGGAGATATTTAAAAACGGCGCAAGTGTATTCAGGCAGGTATTATCAGAAGAAGGTGTTGAAGCTCCGAACACCTTGCGTGTGCATCTTGCGGGCAAATATTTAAATGTGTTAATCGTAAAAAATGAAAAGTGGACCGTCCTGGGTTCATTCGATGTTGCTGAATATTTCGAACTCCGAGACCTTTCTGTACTTGAGACCTTTTCAGTATTGGCCGGAGCCCGCCTGGGAAGCGGCGAGCATATCTCCATATCAAAACTGGAACAATATCTTACCTGCGGTACCGCACAGGCTGATCCAAAAGTGCTGCACTATGAAGATGGGGAACCCATTGTAGAGGGCAATAAAATCTGGGTGGCTATGACGACCAGGGCATATGACACACAACTCTACCAGGGAATATACGCTTATGATCTGAAGACGAAAGAATGGGAAATGTCGGCTACCCTGGTGTTTAATAAAGGAGACGGGCTTATCAGACAATGGAGTGCTTCTGATGTTTTCTATGACAGAAGCGATGATAAATGGAAAATCTTCACCGTATCGCACCGGGATGATCACATGCTCTACTCCGGTGAAAGCACGGTTGATCCCAGGTTTGGACTGGTGGAAATATCCTGTTCAAAAGTCAATTATGCCTCTGTTGGCAATGAAGAGGACCCGTCTGTAATTTATGATTCTGAGGTGGGCAAATGGCGCATGGCGCTATGCAAAGCTGAACATGGGTATCAGACCGTATTGATGGAGGCAGATACATGGAACGGAGCCTGGAGCCAGATCGCTGTCTATACGCCCACTTCCAGCACGGGTACTCTAATTCAGAAAATAGGGGGGCAACGCTATGTTTTTATTGGTCGCGGCGAATCACCATGTCCCATGGAAGTGCTATCTTATCCTGCCAAGGAGAAAATCGGCGAACTGAGTCTTTCCGAACATCCTGTGGGAAAAAATGTCTGGCCCGCCATTATACCGGTAACTTCCGACACCGGTACGACATATTATCTGCTGACCTTCGACAGGGATGCCTGGACAGGGCAAAGAACCTATGGAAATATCCATTGGTACCATGCTGAAGAATTTGCCGAAGGTTTTTTTGAATATTAAAACGTAATGATGAAAATTGTCAAATCCCTGATCCTTTCCCTTATCCTGATCCTCCCTGCAAATCATGTTGCCCGGGCTCAGCCTTTGCCTGATGAAATAAGTTTTGTCAGGCAGGGTGTCCGGAGAATGATATTTGAAGAGGATCAATCCATCTTGCTGGCCAGGCTCGAACCTGGAAAAATAGTCGGCTTGTCTACAATGCATCCCGTCACGCATTACTCTGACGAACATTCAGAGATCAGGATCAGTGATGATCTCTTGCTTGTTCAATCCGGGCAGGAAACGAGGACAGGGATATGGTTTGGAGGCTTTAATCCTTTTGCGACTTACATGATCGACCTGGCTTCCTGTACCGGAGAAGGAGAAATCGGCTTCGAATTTTCAGGTGCTGATATGAAGGAACAATTCTTCATTACTGTAGAATTTAAAGACACCCTGCTCACCGGGGTGAGACTAAGGGTAATCAGAGATGCAAAGCTAATAGCAGATGAGCCTGTATCTGTGAATCTTGTGGGACAGGAGATCATGCAGGGCAAAATCATACTGCAGATGTTGGGAAGCGGACTTGTAATGTATTTGCATGACCGGGGATTACCGAAAGTAATAGCTCAGAGCGATTTTAACACCTACCTGGATTTGCGGGAAAAGCGCTATATCCATTCCTTTCAATCAAAGCTCTTTATTCACCTTATGA
>JAOZLK010000266.1 GCA_029934875.1 Bacteroidales bacterium
TCCCAGAAGGCCGAAATGTGACTGGTCTCTGTCCCTGGTTCAACCTGAGCCGGCCACCTGGCAATCATCGGTACATGGATACCTCCTTCATAGAGATCCCGTTTGTACCCTTTGTAAATGCCATTGCTGTCAAAATAGTCGGGATCGGCCCCTCCCTCTTTATGAGGTCCGTTATCGGAGGTGAAAACAATAAGTGTGTTCTCAGCGATACCCACCTCCTCCAGTAAGGCAACAATCTCTCCTACCTGCTCATCCAGTTTTGTCACCATGGCAGCAAAAGCTGCGTGACAATTTTCCTGGGAACCATAGGGTCCTGTCCGATACTTTTCTCCGCCATCGCATCCCTGGTACTGTTTTTCCGGAAGAAATTTTCCTTTAAAAATATCAATATCTTCCTGCGGCATCAGCAATTCGGCATGAGGTATGGGGGAGGCGTAAAACAGGAAAAAGGGATTGTCCTGGTTTGCATCAATAAATTCAATGGCCTTCTTTTGAATAAGGTCCGCCGCATAATCTTCCTGCATGTTCCCCTGGTTGCCTTTCAGCAAAATTTTCTCCTGGTTATGCCACAGGTGATAAGGATAATAGTGATGAGCCAGGCGCTGACAGTTGTAGCCGAAAAACTCATCTACTCCCTGCATATTGGGATCACCTTCGGAACCGGGATAACCCAATCCCCATTTCCCAAAAACCCCGGTCTTATAACCCGCCTCTTTCAACATCTCCGTCAGGGTATAGGTGATGCCCGGAATCGGGAACTGACCTTCGGGTTGAACCTCCTTGTTTCCCCTGACCGGTGTATGCCCGGTGTGCAGGCCGGTCATCAGGGCCGACCTGGACGGGGCGCAAACCGTTGACCCTGAGTAGTGCTGGGTAAATACCATTCCCCCGGCTGCCAGTCTGTCAATATTTGGAGTTTTAAACTTTGACTGTCCGTTGAACCCCACATCGCCATATCCCAGGTCATCGGCAAGGATGTAAATGATATTTGGGACGGCTGGCTCCGTTTCCACGGAGACCTTGATCTTACATGAGCTTGTAAATAATACGATAACCAGGCCGACAAAAATATTGTATCTGTTCATTCTTAGTCTACTTTGTGATTATGCAGATTCTGCTTTCTGTGATTCCGCCAGTTGCTAATTCGTAGAAATAGATCCCTTCCGGCAGACCCGATGTTTTCCACTGAACAACATGATCACCCTGGTCGAATTGCGCTTTTACCACATTTTGTACGAGCCGTCCCCCGGTATCGTAAATATCAATTTGAACAGAACCCGCTTGAGTCAGATAGAAAGGAATGTGAGTCAGATCGCGAAACGGGTTCGGATAGTTCTGCTGAAGAATAGGGAGCTGGGTGAAAAGACTATTCCCGGAGATACCTGTTGTGGAGTTTGACACCCAGTACGCCCCATAGTTTGTTCCGTGGTTTAAGCCCTTTTCATCTTGTACATCACCCGAATTGCTACCAATATTTGCCTCGTCAAACTTGTAGTATGCCACCAGCTCCGTCCAGTGAGGATCCGATTGCTGAACTCCTTGGTTTTTCAAAGCCCGGATATCAAGAACACTCAGGGCGGTATCCCAGATGCTGATTTCATCCAGCATGCCATGAAATTGTGCTTCAATGGGATCAAAGGGGCCGCTTACATTTTTACACCCAAGTGCCAGCATATTGTCACTGCTATTCTGATCGGTATGCATCTCCGGAATGGCCTTTGACACATCCAGTTCTCCGTTTATATACAGTTTAAGGCTGTCGTAATCATAGGTACAGGCCACATGGGTCCACTGATTCAGTGGAACAATAAATTCACTGTCCAGGAAATGCCACTGTCCCTCAAAAATACCACCGACCCTTACTTCCCCCATATCTCTCTGGTAACCTGCATCGCTTGTACTGATATTCATCCAGTATTCCCCGGCTTTTTCCAGTACCTCCATGCGCTGCTCGTCAGGTAGTGGCTCACTATAGGAGTAGGGGTGTACCCATGAGGTGAGTGTAAACTGATCCACATGAAGAGATGAATCATTTCCAATAAATACAAAATCATCCAGGCCGTCAAACTCCAGCGCATTCCCAAAATCCTGGGAATATGCACCAGAAGGCAGCGTAAGAAGAATAGCAAAAGCAGCAAAAAAACAGAGAGTTACCTTAAACGGAGTATTCATCGTGGAGGCTTGAATAGAAAAAAAAAGGAGCATGTTATTCATTTACAAATAACATGCTCCTCCAACTAAAAACTACTACTATTTCTGTTTAATCATCCTTGCAGTTGCAACCTTGGAGTCTGTCTCTAAACGCAGTACATACATACCACCTGGCAGATCAACTCCTGCTGAGTTGGTTCCATCCCAAACAAGCTCATGATTTCCGGCAGCTTTCAGGCCAGACATCAATGTATTCACTCTTTTTCCAACGATATCATAAACAGAAACGTTTACGCTTTCTGTCTGATCCAGGAAGAGCTCAATACGTGTCTCATTGGTGAATGGGTTCGGGTAGATCTGTCCCAGGCTGATACCACTTTCGAGGGAGGAATAATCCTTCACAGCAGTGGGATCAGTAATATCACCTTCATCCCTGTTCCATCCTGTCATATCCCAACGCTCGGCATATTCGGGATACCAGTTCAGGTCACCCAAAGGCAGACCATCATCACCAATAAATGCAGCACTGGTCAGGCGAAGATCCTCCAGCGGTAGCCAGTCAAGATCACTGTTTGGTATTTCTGCACCCTCAGGTTCCCATACAAAGCGAAGACCCGGAGTTTGAGGATTTCCCCATACTCCTTCATCAATCCATGTTACGAAATCGGGTAATGTTGGAATTGGAGTTACAAATGTAGGTAAACCTATGTCGGCTTTTGTAGCGTTATTCTCTTCTACAAGAAGAGGATAATTTGTCTTATCGGCGAAAAATGCCAATGTACGTTCGTTCATCCATGTAGGAGCAAAAACTGAATCACGACCTGCCCATATAGCTTCAATCTCGTCATCCCATCCAATATAGTTGTTCTTTACCACAAGAGAACGTTCCGACTCTCTTTCATACCATGTAGGGTCTTTCATCTCGAATTCTCCTGCTAAAGTATCTATATTTATAAAACTGAACGCCTGTCCATCAGGATCTTGAGCTGCTCTTACTTTCTCATCTTCTCCTACTGCAAGCACATTGTAGAAAAGGTTATTCTTTATTGTGGCATCAATCCAAAATGTGGTAAAAAACGGATAACCGCCACAATTTATCATCGTATTGTTGCTTACTTCTGCGTAGCGAGTCATTTGCTGGCGTACGTTTATAAGGTTCCCGGGAGTGTTCATATAGGTGTTGTTACGGATCACAAGAGTATCCTGCATGAATGCTTCCGAGTTAAAGAAATTTGCTTGCCAGATTGCTGGCCAGCCAGCTCCACCATCACTAAAGAAATTATTTGTCATATAAATCTTATTGCCATCGTTTCCAACCTTAAGCAAATGTGCATTTAAGTTTTCAAAATGACAGCCATCAATAATAGTAACTTCATCAGCAACTGTAAGCTGGAAAAGATGTTGCCAGGAATCATTGGATTTTGTGGTTGCATTCAAGGCTGTAAAATAAATATTCTTCATAGTAAATGGACCACCTTTAAACATAAGCCAGGGGAAAGCATTTTCACCATCATTCAAAGGAATAATTTGTGGTGGCTTGTTGTCTTTATCTGGTTTATCCGCCACTAAAGCCAATCTACCGTTTATATTCGTAGTCGTCTGAATAACGTATACGTTGTTTCTTAACAACTTATATACAGCGTGTTTTGGAGAATTGGCATAGTCTCCGTCATGATCCCAAAGAATCCAATTGTTTAAAGCATTTAATATACTTCCATCGTATGTTGGTTGAATAAGCAGGGTATCTCCCATTTCGATAATTCCTTCCGAAGGATCCTGTGCGTTGACATAAAGCCAACTACTTGCTATTAAGCAAATTACCAATGTTCTGCGTAGTAAATGTTTCATCATGTAATGTTTTAATTAATAAAGTAATATTTAGTTATTGAAAATTATTTTAAATCGTCTTATCATTCCCTTTTCTCAAATCTATACCTTACCCCTAATGCTACAGCTATTCCTCCATAAGATCCCTTGGTTGGATAACCAGTACCACTATTAAGTATAATTTCTTTTGAACGAGAAAGGTTGGTCAGATTACAGAAGAATGATAAATTAATTTTGGGTATTCCTTGCGTAATGGAAACGTCATAAGTAATGCGTTTGTCGGCATATTCGCGTAATCCGGGTTTTGGATGATTTTTATAAAACAAGCCATCGGTGTATTTCATAGAAGCTCTAATGGAGAACGCTTTGTAATCAAAGCCAAGCATTATATTAAAAATATGATCTGCCTGATTAAGAAAGTTAGAGACGAAAAAAGTATCGATATAGGTGGTTTCAAGAAAAGTAGGTGAGGTGAAGTCCTCGTCTACTATGGTATAAACATCTGGATATTTGGCCTCTGAATCAAAGTAGGTATAGTTCGCATTGAACACAAGCCCTTTTAGTACACCGGGCAAAAAATAAAAATTCGATTGATATTCAAGTTCTATACCCGTTACATAAGAATCATTCGGATTGTTTATGGGATGACTGGTTTGGTATCCAACTGCGTTGACCAGGGTATATTCGTTATTCTCCTCTAAGCCGTCGTATACACCATCATCAAGATCTTTTTGTAGTATTGCCTTTTTTCCGCTCCAGAAAATCATGTTCTCTATTTTCTTATTAAACACTCCTACGGAAAATAGCCCAATTTTATTTCCATGTATCGAAACATTGATATCGGTATTCTTTGCTAAACCTGGTGTTAGATAAGGGTCGTTCCAGGCAATATAATTAGATGACCCGCCCACTACATTCCATGAAGGGACAATATTTCGAAACGATGGACGTGTAAGTGTATGCGTATAACTTGTTTTAATGACAGCCCATTTGACTGGTCTTACAATAAGATGAAGCATGGGAAGGATATATTGATTTTCGCGCTCACGTGTAACTTCAAGACCGCTGAAGGTTCCTTCATCAATAGACCAGGGTAAACCAACCTGCAATGGTAAACGTTGGCCTGTGTATGATGTCTTATTCTTTTCGTACCTCACACCGGGAATAAACGTAATCATATTGTTTCTCCCAATGGATAGTGTAGGTTTAATGTACGCCCCTATATATTCTTCGTTACCGTAATAATCATCCTTTAATGATTCTTTCCACACGTTGTAATAAGGTTTTGTAGCATCTTCCGTTGTAAAACCCATTGGATTATCCCACATAAATTGGTGAAATTCCCGTGCTTTGTTTTCATCAAACACATGATACATGGTGTATTCACCAAGCAAGAATTCATCATTGTAATAATCAGGATCAACGAAATCTTTAAATCCAACAACCCCCATATCTACACCTGCCCCTGATTCCGGTCCAGTAGGAAACCAATCTAAATATTGATGAGCTACATCCCGGGTATGTTGAAAATAACCATGTCTCACGTCAGCCAGGTACTTTTCTTTATCTGTATCTTTAGTTAAGTATTTATATTTTGCACCTACTTTTAAATCTAAATTGACAAAATCGCCGAACTTAAAATTTGTTGTGACATTAACATCAGCGCTTAACTTTCTCTCGGTACTCAGACTTTGACTGTAGTTAAAATTTTGCACATTGGCTTGCTCCGGACTAAATAGTAAATCCGAAGGTATCTCTGCAGGAAAATCAATAGGATGAACACTCCAATTGGCATCGCCAGGTATAGCATTAGGATCCTGAGCACTTGCTGATATACTCCCTGGCGAATTATTTTTTGAATAGGAATGACTAACACCTCCATCTATCTCAAATCGTCCAAGTATTTGCTCAATTCGCAAAGCATTGGTCATAACCAAAAGCTCATTTGAGCCTATCCACATATTACGAATCTGTGCATTATTGCTCTCCTGATAACTCATACTGCGTCCTACCGATTCATTATCGGTACTGCTGAAAAAATTACTCATCTTAATTTTAGTCAGTCCGGTTTTATAATCCATTACCAAACTCGCACCTTTTCTTCCAATCAATCTTGCTCTTGTGTCGTTTAAAGACAGGTATCCCATATCGAACATATCTGCTCCCAAAGAATCTTGTCCTATCCACTTATAACCACTCCCCATGGAGTTGGTCGCTGTTTCATTACGCTCATAACTAAGCTGTCCAAATACACCTAATTTGTCCTTAAAAAACCGGCTACTTCCTGATAATGATAATTTTTGATTACCAAAAGATTCACTTAAGCTGTTATATCCATTCTGAAAAATGCCTTCAAATGTTGGGGTTTTGGGTGCTTCCTTAATAATAAGGTTTACTCGTGCACCAATTACATCGGCTTCGTGGTCGGCCATGGCACTTTTTGTCATTTCAATACCTTCTAACATATATTGCGAAATCATATCCAAGCTACTGCTTCTACCTGTCG
>JAOZLK010000267.1 GCA_029934875.1 Bacteroidales bacterium
TCCCCTTTGAAAATAATAGGGTGATCCACGCCATAGAGAATCAATACAGTGGCGACCGCTACACCGGCCAGGAGCCCAAGCAATCCAATGAGGAACATCTCCAGGGTCATAATGGAGGCCAGTTTTTTCTTTTGCATCCCGATGGCCACCAGTACCCCAAACTCTCGTTTTCGTTCAGCTGTGAGCATCAGTACAGTTCCAAATATTCCGAATGCAATTACCAGGTACAGGATTCCCAGCATGATTTGACCCCCTTTATCATCCGCATCCATTGTGGAGACCATCACCTCGTTCATTTCTCTCCACTCCATGACTTTCTGATCATCCGGTACGACGCTACTTAAGCTTTCAACTGTCTCTGAGATGGCCCTGTCCTTGGTGTCATTTACCGCCAGGGCAAGGGAGGTGAGGTTGTTCTCTGCATTATAGAGCTCCTGGCAAATATCCAGGGGCAGGTATACAATCTTGTTATCAAGATCAGGAAGGGGCAGCTTCACGATTCCTTTGATTTCATATTTACCGGCAGCGGTGGTGGCATGATAGCCCTGGCTGATGAGCACGATGGTATCACCGATACCCAACTGCAGGTACTGGGCCAGCTTGTCGCCTACCCAGGCTCCGGGTTTTCCCATCTCTATACTGCCGTTTTCAAAACGGGCTTGCTTTTCGATGGCAGACATTAGCCCGGAAGACTCCTTGTCAGGGATTCCCAGGTCAAGCTGCAGCCTGGAGGAAGTGGTATAGGCACTGTTTTTAAACAGGGCTGCCAGCTCCTTCACTTTTTCAGGAATGCCAGGATTCTGCTGGATCTTTTCAATGGCTTCAGGGCTGAGTCTGTACTTCACCATTTTATCTGTGACATTCGACAGGTGAATCTCCTTGTTGGGATCCACCCCCATTACAAGGACCCCTTTGGTCTGGGGGCCATTGGAGGCCAGGGCAAAGGATTCGAAACGTGGAATAGCAGCCACCACATTTTTATCGGCAAGGATTTGTTTCTCCAGTTGTTCATCGTAGGCAAAGGTGTTATCCACGATTTTTTCATCCCAGAAATCTTTGTGCTGTACCTGGATGTAGCCCGTATAGGACTCGATGGCATTCTTGTACATGTGGTCGTAAGAACCCAGTTGCAGGGAACGCATTACCAGGGCAAATAAAACCGCAAAGAAGATGGAAGCCGAAGTAATCATTGTTCGGCGACGGTTTCGCCACAGGTTTCTCCAGGCAAGTTTTAAATTATTCATAACTAAAGTATTATCGTCTGTTATTTAGCGGACCCGTTTCATGTTCTGCTGGGAGAAAAAACTCTCTTTGATCGGCTCATTGAATTTCATCTCTTTCATCTCTATAATGGTCATTTGGCCCTCCTCTTCAGCCGGGATAAGTTCGATCCTGGTGGGAATCAGTCGTCCGTCCATGCTTTTGATATTGGAGCCCAGTTCGGTACGGACCAGGTAGCCGTCCTCGTCGTAGAGCTCAGATTTCAGGAAAAGAAAATCCTTTTTATCGATCCAGCGCAGCTGGTGGCCCCAGATGACGGCAGCATCTTCTTTGGCCACCATCTTTATTTTGTAACAGAGGCGGCCATCGTACTCCTCCTCGCCCAATATCTCGTGCACATAATCATATACCACTGATGACTCCTTCAGGATGTCGTCATTGGTATAGTCGGAGCCCATCCAGCCCTGGGACATCATGGAGGGTGGGAGTTTGATCAGGCGGCTGATGGTGGGATTCCAGCTCCACATCTCCTGCTCCCTTTTCAGGAAGGATTGCCCTTTATCTTTGGCTGGAGCCGTTATCAGGGTCAGGGAATACTTCTTTTCTTTGGTCCAGCCTTTGAATTCGATGGTGCGTTTCCAGGTGGGTCTGACGATGGTCATGGCCATGGTACTGATGCTGGTCTTTTCCCCATTGAATTTTTCATCAGCTTTTCGGATGATCTCCTTGGGTGAAAGTTCCTGTCCAAATCCGGGGATCAGGGTTCCGCAAATCAGGATAAACGAACATACTAATATTTTCATCTTCATTTTGTGTAGATCTTATCAATTAATCAGGGTTTTCTGGTAAAAAGGCCTATGACCCGGTTTTCATATTTTTGAAGCAAGCCATCGGAAAACTCAAATCCGGGGTAAGCATAAACCATAAGTACTCCAAAGCCCTCAAGCAGAGCAGAGAAGGTGAGCATTTCCAGTTCCGGATCTTCATATCCCATTTTGGTGAAATACTTCATCAGCATAGGGCCATATTGGTTCATCAGGTTATTAAAGGGTTCTCCGTGCAAATATTCTCTGACCCTGGGTTGAAGCACTATGTTGATATATAGTGTCCAGAATTTCTGGTTTTCCCTGATATTGGAAAAGGTCTTCCTGATGAATCCGGCAAGCTCATCTGCTTCCAGGATCCCCTTATGGTTTGGATCAAAATAGTTGATAAAGTCGCTCATCCCGTCCTCAATGATTGCCATCAGCAAGGCTTCTTTGCTTTCAAAATAATTGTACATCAATCCTTTGGAAATGCCTGCATGGGATGCAAGCCGGGAGATGGAACAGTTTGTATAACCCTCTTGTGCGAAGAGCTCAAGGGCGGCATTCATAATCTGCTCCCTGCGCGTTTCGCGTATCTCTTCAAATTGCTCTTTTGTGCGTGGTGACATATTTTATGACTGACCGTTCGGTCAAAGATAAACATTATTTCGAATAATTCATCTTTAGCTGTAACTTTCCCCTTTCAGCTTCGTCCTATTTAAACCAAGCAAGAGGTAGACATGACGGTAGAGGAGTACAACAGGGCAGTAGATACATATGCCGATAAGCTCTACAGGTTCGTATTAAAGAACCTGAAGAATGAGCATATGTCGGGTGATATCGTTCAGGAGACCTATGAAAAGTTGTGGGTAAAGCTGGAAGGGGTTAGCTTCCTCAAGGTGAAAACTTACCTTTTTACCAGCGCCTACCATACAATGATCGATTATATCCGGAAGGAGAAACGTTATACCGGGATTGATTCAGCTAAGCTTGGTGAGACTTCCTCGTCGGGTCATTATTCAGACCTTGCGGAGGTACTTGAAAGGGCCGTGGATAATTTGCCCGAGGATCAGAAATCGGTGGTGATGTTAAGGGATTACGAGGGTTACTCTTATCGGGAAATAGCTGAGATTACCGGCCTTTCGGAATCACAGGTAAAGGTTTACATATACAGGGCAAGAATCTACCTTAAGAATTATATAGGTAGCATGGAACAGGTTATTTGACTGAAGATGGATATAAACAGAAATAATTACGAAGCCTGGCTTCTGGATCTCATGGAGGGTAGCCTGTCTGCTGATGAGGTTCAGGGTGTACGTGATTTTCTTTTGTTGAATCCGGATTGCGATTCCGGACTTGATGATCTGGATCCATGGATCCTGGATGTTGAAGATCTTTCTTATTCAGGTAAAGAGGGGCTCCGTAAAGTACTCCCCGATTATAGTTCGAAATTTTCGGAAACGGATTTTGATCTGTTTTCCATTGCCATGCTTGAGGGCGATCTGACAAGGACCCAGGAAGAGGAATATTTTCAGGAGCTTAAGGGAGATGAGGATAAATTAAGGGAGTGGATTCAATGGAAGCAATTAAGACTTGAAGCAAAGAATATCTTATTTGATCGTAAGGACTTACTGAAGAAAAGGACAGCTCCGCGCTCAAGGGTAATCTGGATCAGCATTGCTTCTGCTGCTGCAGCGCTACTTTTATTTTTCAGCCTCTTGGACTTTGATCAGGGTTTTAATCCCAATACCCAAATCCCCCCTGAGACTGAGGCATATATTGAAAGCCAGGAAGAGATGGAGGCCACTGAGACCACTGAGACTCAAGAAGTAAAGTCCCTTTCAGAAGAGCTGGCCACAGAGAAACCAGCAATTAAAAACAGTGAGCCGGCAAAATTCTCCATAAAAAAACACCAGGCTCCACCTGAAAAGTCCGATCAAATCAATGACACGATTCAGACCAATGTTCGGGAGGCCAGCTTACAGGAAAGGCCGCTGAAGCTAGCCAGGCTGGACAGATCTTTAATGAGGCAGCATCTTAGGGTAAGCTATGATAAAATCGAAGTCCAGGAGCTGGCAGGCTATCCTGCCTATTCTGATCAAGGAGCCGAAGATATTTATGCAGAGGATGGCTTGAGGCGTAGCTATAAGGAATTTGTTGAGAAGAATAATATCTCCCTGCTTAAGATCGCAAGTGCCGGAGTGAAGGGTATCAACAAGCTGGCCGGATCCGATCTTTCCCTGGATATTTCACGGGATGGAGATGGAGAGGTTAAAGGTTTCAGATTCAGATCCAGCTTGCTTTCTGTTGACTCTCCCGTCAAAAAGCAGAATATTTCCCGATAAATGCAACCTACAGCCAGGTGGCTTGTCTTTATAGCAAAATCAATAGCCAATATCATGAGAAAAGCTACACTCGCAGGTTTTATCCTGCTTATTTCCATTACTTCCTGGTCACAGGATAAAGAATATAAAACCATTGTTGATTTCAACGATGCAAGGATCTCAGGGATGGGAGGTCTGATGATGCAATTTACTGCTGTCGACGGTGAATTTGCCCATATGCTGGGTGGTGGTGGAGCAGTCCTCTTAGGCGATTTCTTTGTTGGAGCATACGGACTTGGACTCACCAACAATATTCCTGTGATCCGGCCAGATGAACCAGCATATCAAACAGGAGACCGGCTCTCCGTAGGCCATGGAGGTTTCTGGCTTGGCTACTCCCTGCATGGAGAAAAGCCCATTCACGTGACATTCTCCACCCTTCTGGGTTGGGGTTCGATAGGCGTTGGTTCAGAATATCCCGAAACCATCACAGATGGAATCTTTGTGATAAGCCCAACCATTGAGGCTGAGTTGAACATGACCCGCTTCTTCAGGATTGGTGTGGGTGCTACCTACAATATCTACACTTTTGTGAATCTTCCGGGATATAGTGGGTCGGATTTCTCTGCCCCAGGTGGCTTCCTGGCTTTCAAGTTTGGATGGTTCTAGCAGTACTCAGGGGACAGTACTCAGGGGATAGTACCCAGTGCTCAGGGCATAGTGCTTAGTGAAAAGTATTCCTTACTTTTGATGAGAGCTAGAGCACTTGGAAAAAGGAATCGTCATAAAATCTACCGGAAGTCAGTATACAGTCAGGCTATCGGATAAAAGTATTGTTCGCTGTGGAATCAGGGGGAAGTTCAGGATAAAAGGAATCAGGGCCACCAATCCTGTGGCTGTTGGGGACATGGTTCAATTTGAACGAAATCCAGGTGAAGAAACAGGAACTATTGTTTCCATAGGGAAGCGCTCCAACTACATCATTCGCCGCTCCTCCAAGCTCTCAAAAGAGTACCAGCTCCTGGCCTGCAATGTCGACACGGCATGGCTCATGGTAAGTATAATATCTCCCAGGACTTTTACTGCATTTATTGATCGTTTCCTGGTTTCAACAGAGGCCTACAGAATTCCGGTGGTTCTCATTTTCAATAAGATTGATCTTTACGGGGAAGAGGAGATGCAGGAGCTGGAAGAGCTGGAGGAAATCTATTCCACGGTCGGATACCGTTGCCTGAGATTGTCTCTGCAAACCAAGGAGGGGCTGGAAGATGTTCGACGGGAGATGAGGGGAAAGCTTAATGTAATTACCGGGAATTCGGGTGTGGGTAAATCTACCCTGGTTAACATCCTCGATCCCACCTTCAGGTTAAAGACCGGGCAGATCTCGGATTCCCATCAGACAGGAAAACATACCACTACCTTTGCTGAAATGTTTGAACTTGAGCAGGGGATTCGGATAATTGATACCCCCGGAATCAGGGGATTTGGAACCATTGATATCGAAAGGTCCGAACTATTTCATTTTTTTCCAGAGATTTTCCAGGCCAGCAAAGGCTGCAAGTATCATAACTGCATTCATCTGAATGAACCAGGATGCATGGTAAAACAGGAAGTAGACAAGGGATCCATCAGTGAATCAAGATATATAAACTATCTGATGATGCTGGAAGAGGAGGATGGAAAATATCGTTGACATCTGGATAACTTTTCTGAGGCATATGGAAAATAGTTTATAAGTTTATGAGCCAACTCTCAATAATTTATGATTCGGAATAATGTCATATCAGGACTGATCCTGTTCCTCATTCTTGCCCTGAACGGGATAACTATATTTAATATCAATAAACGTTATGTAAGTTTTCTTACTGAAACACTGCTGATGCAGGCTCAGCAATGCGGTGAGCACATGGAGAACACCCTTCTGCTGTTTTCAAGCGACATTAACCAGGAGCTTGATAAATACACCTATTCCGAGATTTTTGGAGATCCGGCCAAATTCAGGGAGGCCACCCAGAGTCTGCGCCTCTTCTATACGAAATACAGGGATCTGATTACTAATATTTCGGTGTATGACGATAAAAAGAATTTTTATGCGCTCTACCTGGATACTGAAGATAAATTCGGAAAGCGTG
>JAOZLK010000268.1 GCA_029934875.1 Bacteroidales bacterium
AAAGTAGCTGCAATGAAATTGCAGGGTTTTAACCGTAAATTAAGATAATAAAAACCATCTGGGATTATCGATATTGATGAAGAATATTAACTGAAATTTGCTGAATTACAGATCAATTCCTTGACTATATGTTAATATTTAATGTGTATTGAGCAAAATCTATGCTGAAAATATAA
Source organism: Bacteroidales bacterium (assembly GCA_029934875.1). Classification (GTDB taxonomy): domain Bacteria; phylum Bacteroidota; class Bacteroidia; order Bacteroidales. The sequence continues at coordinate 177 of JAOZLK010000268.1, forward strand.
TTGATTTAGCGCATTTTTGTAGATATCCCAAAAGTGCAACCAATGATATATCTTGGACAATATGATTGCTTCAACCCAGAACAGATAAACACTTATCCCGCAAATGAAGGTACAAATAAAGTTAAAGCAGGCGATTTAATTAATCCTGATACACTTAGCACACTCGACTTCGATATTGAGAAAGACTCCGAAGAGCGAATTACGATGCTTGCAAATGAAATTATTGAAGGAAATCAAAAACAGACGATTCCAGTCTTATTTAAGAAATTGATCAAGCTATCAAAACATGATACAAAATAACCTGACTGAATTATTTGATAAGATTAGAAATGTAAGAATTGCCGTCTATGGTGATTTTTGTTTAGATGCATACTGGATAATGGATCCGATTGGTTCAGAAGTTTCAGTAGAAACTGGATTACAGGCAGAATCCGTTGCTTTTCAAAAATATTCTCCCGGAGGTGCCGGGAATGTAGTTGCTAATGTCGCCGCATTAAAACCAAAAGAAATAAAAGTAATAGGTGTTTTGGGTAATGACATCCACGGACATGAACTTACACGTCAATTACAACAATTAGGTGCTGATACAAGTGCACTTACGATTCAAAAAGAGAATTTTGAAACTTATACCTACACAAAGAAAATACTTGACGACAAAGAACAACCCCGCATTGATTTTGGTTTGCATAATAAGCGCACAAAGGATACCGATAATGATATTTTAAAAAACATACGCTTTGCACTGGAAAACTACGATGTACTCATCATTAATCAGCAAGTACAGGGAAGCCTCAACAACGACAGTTTCATTGATGGAATAAATCTGCTCTTTGAAGAATTCAATAAAAATATTGTAATTCTGGATTCAAGACACTACAACAAAAAATTCCGCAATATTTACCGCAAGATCAACGAAGTAGAAGCTGGTGTGCTGCTGGGAGAAGAACTTAAACCTCGTAACTATATTCCTTTTACAGATATTAAACAATTTGGAACTGAAATTTATAATCAGCATCATAAACCTGTATTTATCTCATGTGGATCACGTGGAATATTAACATTTGATGAGAAGGGAATAAGTGAGGTTCCAGGATTACAGATATTGAAAAAACTTGATACTGTGGGTGCAGGCGACACAACATTAAGTGCCCTTGCATTATGCCTTGCCGTAGGAGTTAAACCTGCCGAAGCATCAAAATTCGCCAATTTTGCAGCTGCAGTTACCATCCAGAAACTTTACACAACAGGTACAGCCACCTCCAATGAAATCCTCGGGATAAGTAAAGAAGCCGATTACAATTTTCGTCCCGAACTGGCTGAAGATATTCGCCAGGCCAGCTATATTCACAACACTGAATTTGAAGTAAGTAATCACTCTATTCTCGCAAATCTTGGTCATATTAAACATGCCATATTCGATCACGATGGTACAATTAGTACATTGCGGGAAGGTTGGGAAAAAATTATGGAACCCGTAATGATAAAGGCAATTCTTGGTGATAAATATAAAACCGCCGACAAAACCTTATATAATAATGTACGAAAACGTGTACTTGGTTTTATTGATACTTCCACGGGAATCCAAACCATCGTACAAATGGAAGAATTGGTTCAGCTGGTGGATGAATTCAATATTGTACCTAAAAATGAAATTCTGGACAAATTTTCCTACAAAAAGATTTATAATGATGCCTTAATGCAAATGGTAAATAAACGAATCGCTAAACTGAAAAATGGAGAATTGTCGGCTGATGATTATATTGTGAAAGGAGCTCTTTCCTTTTTAAGCATTCTAAAAGAAAAAGGGATCAGACTCTATATGGCAAGTGGAACCGATAAAGAGGATGTCATTCATGAAGCTGAAGTACTTGGCTATGCCCACTTATTTAATGGTGGTATTTATGGTTCAATCGGTGATATAAGAAAGTATTCGAAAAGAATTGTTATTAATAAAATCATTACGGATAATCACCTTAAAGGAAATGAGCTCTTAGTAACAGGCGATGGACCGGTTGAAATAAAAGAGTGTAATAGATTTGAAGGAATTGCTATTGGCTTAGCCAGCGATGAAGTCAGAAGATATGGTCTGAACGAAGAAAAAAGGACCCGACTCATTAAAGCAGGGGCCGATATTATAATCAACGATTTTACACAGGCTAATCTCTTAGCAGAATTTCTATTTAAAAAAGAACATGAACATCGAAACATTATTACATCAACTAATTGAAAGATATCCTGCCCTGAATGCATGTAAAAAGGATATTGAGGAAACGGCCAGGCTGATCATCAGCTCTTATGAAAACAATGGTCAGCTTTTAATCTGTGGCAATGGCGGAAGCAGTTCTGATGCTGAGCATATTGTAGGTGAACTCATGAAGAGTTTCTCTAAGAAACGCCCCCTTGATCCCAGTTTTGAAGATGCCCTTTCTGCAGTGTCCAAAGAACGTGGATCCTTTATTGCCAGTAAACTTGAGAAAGGCCTTCCGGCCATATCCCTTGGAGCACACAGTGCACTTACTTCTGCAATATCAAACGATATGGATGGTAATTTAATTTTTGCGCAGCAGGTGAATGGCTATGGCAGAAAAAATGATATATTATTTTGCATTACAAGCTCCGGTAATTCTCAAAATATTATTGATGCCGCAATAACGGCAAAAGCAAAAGGATTAACAGTTATTGGTTTAAGCGGAAAAACCGGAGGAAAACTGAAACAATATTGCGACGCGATAATTTGTGTGCCGGAAATAAGCACTCCTGATATTCAAGAACTTCATTTACCTGTTTATCATACAATTTGCAAAATTACAGAACATTACTTCTTCTGAAGAAACTCAATGACGAAATAAAAATAATGATGAGAAAACTGAATTTATCGCTCCTTACCCTGGTTCTGTTAACTGCAAGTTGTAGTGAAGCTGAAGTGGCTAAAAGCAGCTATTGGGATATGGATGTGTTGCCTTTTATTGATTCTCATGTTCATGGTGCCACCATTGTTGAACTACCCAATGGTGATTTCCTGTCAGCCTGGTTTCAGGGATCAGGCGAACGTTGGTCTGATGACGTTGCCATCATGGGTGCACGCCTGGATAAAACCACTAAAACATGGAGTGAATCATTTCTCATGGCAGATGTACCCGACTTTCCGGATATTAATCCTGTCCTGTTTATTGACGCCGAAGAACGTTTATGGTTGGTCTGGTACACGGTTATAGCTAATCAATGGAGTACATCCTTGCTTAAATATCGCATCAGTGAAGATTACCTGGAAGCCGGAGCACCCACATGGGACTGGCAGGATGTAATTCATGTTAAACCAGGTGATGAAAGTGGAAATGGAATACAGCTTAACGATAAATTCGTGAAATCCGTAGAACGACAAATAGAAGAAATTGCAAATACGCTCACAGATACAAGCCATATAAGTTTATGGTACAAATGGGGCGATCGAATGCTAAGTAAAGCCAGGGGAGAAGACTTTATGACCAGGGGAACCCTTATTGATTCTGTGAATGGAAATAAGAATCAAAAAATGGGCTATCCCTATTTCAGAAGAATGGGATGGCAAACAAAGAATAAGGCTGTAATTGTTGATCATAAAAGAATCATTTTACCCCTTTATTCCGATGGTTTTGATTTTTCCATCATGGCAATCACTGACAATGGCGGAAAAAACTGGATATTTAGTGAACCATTGGTTGGCGCTGGCAATATTCAACCCAGTATCGTGTTTAAATCAGACGGGACCATGCTTGCCTACATGCGCGATAATGGACCGCCACCAGAGAAAATGCAAGTTGCTCACTCGGCAGACAAGGGACTTTCATGGAGTATTGTGAAAGACTCCGACTTACCTAATCCCGGTTCAGGTGCTGATTTTGTAACATTGGAAAATGGTCACTGGCTTGCTGCATATAATGACGGCCTGCATGGTAACGGTCGGCAATCACTGGCAATTTCAATATCAATAAACGAAGGTGAAAGCTGGGACTTTACAAGGCATGTAGAAAGAGAAACCAAAGGTGAAAATGAAGCTACTTCTTTTGCATACCCCTCCGTAATTCAGGCAAAAGACGGAAGCATCCACCTTGTTTACAGCTATCAAAAGCCCCATGAAAATGGAATTAGTCAGGAAAAAATTAAATATGCTGAATTTTATGAAGCATGGGTCATGGAAGGAGATCATTGAAACTCCCTTTACTAAGTGCAACTAAATAAAAACATGATGAAAAAACGAATCAGACTGCTCCTCATATCCATCAGTATCCCATTTTTGGCCAGTGTCACAAACGCGAAAGAGATCCTCCCTCCCGGGCCAATCTATACATATACCCTATCATCAAACGGAACAGTTGATTCATATGATGAAGCGATGGCGGTTTCCTGCCTTCAGGGTATTCTCAACCGTGACAGCACGATGGTATATGTTCTTTATAATTCAACCACCAGGCCTACAAGGCCAGATTATTGGCTGGACATCATGATGTCGGAAGAGAGATGGCTCAGTGGACGCGAATTAAAAGTCCTGGACAACATAGATTCTCTCTACGAACTCGCTGAGGAAAAGGTTAAGGGAGCCATCATCTGGGATCCCGATGTGCCTGCATCAATGAATGTAGCAACCACAATTGCAGGGATTGAAGACGGCATCGTATTTAGTCCGGAATACGCGGAAAAATATCTGGCTAAGTGGGGCCTGCCTGTCATCAAGGACTTGCGCGGGATGTTCACCGGGAGTGAAACAGGGAGTAAAAAGAATGATGCTTATCGCTGGGCAATCCGTGAATACCTTAGCAAAGGTCTCTGTTCGGATCATTTATTATGTCTCTATGAAGACCCCTTCTCAACTCGTGAAAGAGGCGATATCGTATACGTGGTAACCCGGGATTGGGCCGTGAAGAATCGTTCCTTCGTTTATGACCTCTCTCCCTGGGGCGACGAAGCACCAAAGGACGATCCTGACCAGGAACTTGGCACTGACCTTGCCACTTACCATATAATGCTTGGGGAAATTCTGAATCAAACCGCAGGTGAACAGATGACCGAAGTTGCCGGGTTCTTCTCTTTCTCTAAATACAGTAATATCCCTGGTCATCCAAGTAAACATGATCCTGTTCCAACCGAGTGGGAGACTGTTTATATCATCTCACCTTATAACTGTTACCAAAATACGGTTGCACACAATTGTTACAACCAGTCTTTGCACAGTCAGGCGCCATCGGTCATGCTGAAGCAACACCGCCCCCCCCTGAAGGAACTGGAGAACAAAACCTATATATGCATTTTAATGGCAGATTACGATTCAGGCACCCCCTTATATGAATTCCTGTTGAAATTCTGGAATGATAAAAAAAGAGGGGATATCCCCTTACTATGGGGCATTAACCCAAACCTGGTGGAAACCTATCCGGATATCATTTCCTATTTTTATGAAACACACTCAGAGAATGATTATTTTGCTGCAGACGCGAGCGCGGCAGGGTATATGAACCCCAACCGGATTGAAACGGAGCACCTTCCGCTTTTCATCAATCACAATCAGAAGTTTTACAATCAGCTGGATATGACCCTGTCGCCGATGGTGCTTGACTGGGATGAGCCCAGTGCCGATGTCAAGGATGCATTCACACAATTCTCACCCGATGGTTTTGCTACCATCGTCATGGATTTACACAACTCAGGAGGTAGGTCACCTGAACCACATGTTTGGAAGGGAATGCCCGTGATGAATTTGCTTAACCCTGTAAATCAGATCACTAATTCAGATGTCTCGGCAGATATCATGTCAGCCCATATTCCTCTAAAATATACCTGTGTTCCCACGTTTTACTTTTTCAGGATTGTTTGGTCAAGTCCCTTCCAGGTAATCAACACCATAGAGCTTCTTAAAGAGAAACGGCCCGAGCTGGACATTGAGGTTCTGGATCCATACAACTTTTTCAACATGTTTAAGGAACATTATTCAGAGCAATAGTGGATATGAGAATCATCGCTGCTATTATCTTCTTATCCTCTCTTATTTTGAATGTTGAAGCACAAATAAGCTTCCCATCTCAATCTGATTTCAAATATCTGAAAGGGAGCAATGCCACGGAACTTCAGGCAGCATGGATGCTTCCTGAATTTGATGACAATCTATGGCCTTCAGGAAGGGCACCGTTCTGGTACGGAGACGGAATGGGTGGAACTGTGTTGGATGATATGCAGTACAATTACTCCACAGTGTACCTTCGCACCTCTTTTCAGTGCGCGAATGTTGAATCACTTGCTAATGTTGTTTTCAGTGTGGATTATGACGAT
>JAOZLK010000269.1 GCA_029934875.1 Bacteroidales bacterium
CTTTATGGCCAGATCAGCATTCAAGCAGGTTCCTGAAGCTTTAGAAATTGCTTTTCAGTCACTCCCTGTTATTATTGCCAACCTGCCTGACGCCCGTACATTTTTACAAAATCCGGGCTCTGTGATCAGGCTTTTAATACGTTATGCCGACAATCGTTTTAATGATCTTGTCGGCAAAAAGCTAGCTTCTGTAACTATCGTAACAGGTGAAGTAGCAGAGGGGAAAACATCTATTCTCATTGACCTCATCCTCCGTTTGAAAAAGAAAAAAATGAATATTGGAGGTGTCTATTCACCACGCATCATTGAGAATGGGCAAACTGTTGGATACAAATTAGTTTCTGTAGAAACGGGAGAGCAGTTAAACTATCTCAAAATGAAACAATAGACTGGATTAAAATCCATGAATGAAAACAGAAATTTAAACTAAGCATATGACATTGGCCGAAAACAAGAAGAATGCAATTGCATTTTACAAAACTGCTTATGATGGACTTTTTTCGCTTCGATGAAAAGGGGAAAATATGTGAGCATTGGGATGCAATTCAACAAATTCCAAAAAAATCAGCGAATCCAAATAAAATGTACTGATAAAGAATCGAAGCAATGACTTTGAAATTATATATGGCGCTCCAAAGACTTAAGCACCTTTTCAAACTATTATTTCTGATAGTTCTAATTCTTCCTGCCTGTGTAATAAAGCAAAAAGAAAAGAGTGAGGGAAAGGCCTTGCCTAATATCCTCTTTATTCCGGTTGATGACCTTCGGCCCGAGTTGGGTGCCTACGGAAGTGAATTTGTTAAAACGCCTAACATCGATCGGCTTGCTGAGCTGGGAGTCACATTCACCCGGGCTTATTGCCAGCAGTCAGTATGCAATCCTTCCAGGGCCAGCTTACTTACGGGGCTTCGTCCTGATTCCATCCAGGTATGGGATTTAAAAACAAGTTTTAGAAAGAATGTACCCGATGTGGTGACCCTGCCTCAGTTTTTTAAACAAAGGGACTATACATGTATAGGCCTTGGAAAGACCTTTCATAACAATGACCCGGAACCCTGTCCTGGACTGAGATTCCGCAGAATATTGATGGCTTTCCCTTTGATCCGGATGCTGTTTATGCCAACAAGGAAAACCTGGATATCCAGCAAATGAAAGTTCAGAATATGAAAGCGGCTGGCCGATCCGCGGTCGACCAGCTTGGGCACTGGTATGTCAAGGCAAATGCCACAGAAAACGCAGATGTGGAAGATGATTTTTATTATGATGGAGCTCAGACAAGCCGGGCCATTGAACTTCTGAAAGAATTAAAATCGGATGATAAACCCTTTTTTCTCTCTGTGGGTTACTACAGGCCCCACCTGCCTTTTAATGCTCCAAAAAAATATTGGGATATGTACGAGCAGAGTGACATTCCCCTGGCTGATAATCAATACGTACCTGAAGGAAGCCCAGCCTATCTTGTGCATGGGGAAGCGGAGTTAAGGGGCTATTCAGATTGTCATGATTTGCCCTTGCCCGGTGAAGAACCCTGGAGCGAAGACCGGCAAAGAGAAATTAAACATGGATATTATGCCAGCGTTTCATACATCGATGCGCAGATAGGCAGGCTGACAGAAGAGTTAATCCGGCTTGAATTATTAGAAAATACCATCATTGTGATATGGGGGGATCATGGATGGAAACTGGGGGAACACAACGGGTGGTGCAAGCAGTCAAATTATGAAATTGACACCAGAGTACCACTGATTATAAGTGGAGCCGGGGTTAAGGCTAAAGGAACAAAATCCAATGCATTAAGCGAATTTGTGGACATCTACCCTACCCTGTGTGAAATGGCAGGCTTCCAGGTCCCGGATTATTTACAGGGGAGCAGTTTAGTCCCCTTGCTGGAAAACCCCGATACAGAATGGAAAACGGCTGCTTACAGTCAGTTCCTTCTTGGTCGTTTTGGCCGAACTAAAACAGTCGATGGGGAACAGATGGGCTATGCAATCCGAACCAATCGCTACCGTTATGTCGAATGGTACAGGTGGAACAAGGATCTGAAGACCAGGAGCGATTTCATTACCAGGGAATTGTTTGACTACAATTCAGATCCTCAGGAGAATTTAAACAGGGCAAATGACCCTGAATATGAAAAGACAGTCGAGTTACTCTCAGAGCAACTCAGAAAGGGATGGAGATATTCTAAACCAGCTACAATGATGAGGCTGAAGGGAAAGAATCAGCTCCCGGATCAGGATCCGGCATTTGACTGAAACATCTGGTCCAGTGTTACACATTGATAACCCGCTTCATGTATGGCTGGCAAGATTTTAAGCAGGATTTCCAGTATGTGCTCAGAGTTTTCATGAAGCAGGATTACTGAACCCGGCTCCATCTTGCTCAAAATCCTTTTTACCACCTTTTCGGCTGCCTGGTTTCCAGTGTCAAATGACCTGATACTCCATCCCGCAACCTCCATCCCTGAACCTTTTAATCCCCCCGCAATCCTTGGATTGCTTACCCCGAAAGGCGGCCGAAAAAAACGGATTGGTTCTGAACTTGCTGCCTCAAGGATGTCATTGGTTTTTTTAAGCTCCCTGCGGATCCGGGCCCTGTTGTACAGGGGGAAGAAATTTGAATGACTGTAGGAATGATTTCCCAGGAGATGGCCATCTTTTACCATCTTCTTCAGTATCTCAGGATTCTTCTCTGCCAGGCTACCAATAAGGAAAAAGGAGGCTTTGCACTCATATTTTCTAAGAATATGGATGATCTCTTCAGAGCGTTCCCCATGTGGACCATCATCAAAAGTAATGGCAATCTTTCGATCTTCTGCACTTCCCCGGCAATGGGTCCGGATAAAGAATTTTGAATCGATCCTTGAGGCCCCATATACTAGTAAAGCCAGGTAAAGGGCAATCACCAGGAGTAAGAGGGGAAGACCAAGGGAACCCGGTACAGGTAGTAGGATGATCAGGAGAATGAGTCCGGCGATGATTGCTGTAATGGTATAAAAAAGTCTCATGCTCTGGGCTCTGTCATGTATCCGGATGGGAAAGCAGGATCCAACTAAAGTCCTGCCCCTTGTATTGATTAAACAGCAATACCCTTCGGATGGGACGAGTTCGTGGAGCACCGTCCTTGTTTCCCGAGCGCCCCCTCAGTAGTGTATCCGGAATATATTTGTCGCGAATGATGCCTGTGGCCAGCCACATAGCAAATGCAGAGGCTGTATTATATTCTCCCACAAGATGTTTATATTCTGCCAGTTTTGAAGGATGGAAGAGCTGCTCCACCTGATCGTAGATTTCTTCGGAATTTTCATCACCATTACGACCCGCAAGCAGCAAATCGATATCGTCGAAAGCTAAGCCCCTGGAAGCCAGGAAATCGTTTGTATGCCTGGATATATCCCCGGACTTGCAGCGATTTAAAATTTCCAGTCCATCCAGTCTGGCCATACTCTTTGCCGATCGTTCGGAAGAAATCAGAAAAAAATTACTCCCCTCTCCCATGGGCCCATTCAAACATCCGTTTTTATTCATCAGCTGAAAGCTCTCCTCCACCACCTCGTCTATGCCACCCAGGAGTATGTTCATGGCCTTGTCTTCATCTAGCAGGAGCATCCCTTCCAGCAGGGCGGTTTCGAAGGAGATGCTATCTTGCGAAAAGGTGAGGTTGTGGGCCCTGCAGCCCAGCATCAGGGCAATCTGTCCGGATACCGTATTGTGTGTGGACTGGATAAAAGCAGTGGGATTGAGCAGGGTCTCCTGGTTTTCAATAAGCTGGTTCAGAAACTTCACAGTGTCGCGGACACAGCCCAGCCCCGAGCCCACAAGAATGGCGTCGGGCTTTTCTATGCCGGCCTTTTCAACACAGATCTTTGAAGTCGCCAGTCCCATCCGGATCAGTGGTGACATTCGCCTTAAGGCTGTAGGATTTATATATTGCTTATAATCGGGATGGATACAATTATGGTAGCCTTCCCCAGGGAGTGGACGGAATTCTATTTTTGCAAGCTTCCCGGTTTGGGAGATTGCAGGCTGGAAGGTATCCTGCGGTGAGATGGCTTCGGCTGACTGGATAAATACCGGCATTTTTTAAGCTTTTGAAAAGATCAATGTGGAGTTATTTCCGCCAAAGCCAAAGGAGTTGGACAGGACATGCCTGATGTCTACTCCCTTTTTCACCTCAGTAAGCGGCCTGATGGAGGGCGATTCCATGGCTTCCTCAAATCCAGGTTCGGGAAAAAGAATTCCTTCCCGAAGAGCCAGGACCGAAAAAACAGCTTCGATACCTGCTGCTGCACCCAGGGTATGGCCGGTAAATGATTTCGTGGAACTGAGGGGTGGGAGCTGCTCCCCGAATACCCTTACCAGCGCTGCACCCTCCGATGCGTCGTTGTTATCTGTCCCGGTTCCATGTGCATTGATGTAAGTGATCTCATCCGGAGTGATTCCTGCCAGGGTCAGGGCTTCAATCATGGCATCATAAGCCCCCTGCCCATCTGGTGAGGAGGCAGTCTGGTGATGCGCATCATTGGCATTGGCATATCCCGATAATCTGCACATTCTTCGGTTTTGATCTCTAGCAGCTAAGCGATCCGACTCCAATACGAGGAAGCCGGCTCCCTCCCCAAGGTTAAGTCCCTTCCGATTGCGGTCGAAAGGCCGGCATTCATCCGGATCGATTATCATCAAAGAATTAAATCCGTTCAGGGTAAACTTTGAAAGGGCATCCACACCTCCCACAAGCGCTCTCTCCACGTAGCCATGCTTAATCAGCCTTGCAGCATGAATAAGAGCATTTGCACCCGAGGAGCAGGCGGTACTCAGGGTTGTCCTGTAGCCTTCCATTCCAAGGTAATCGGCAATCTTATTTGTTGAATCGCCACAGGGATGTGTGGATACGAAACCTGAATCCACATTTGCCCCCGAATACTCCCGTTCGGTCTTATCCATTCCTCCCACGGTTGTGGCAGAAACAAGGGCAGTGGGGACTCCGTCACCAAGGTCCAATCCGGAGTTTTGCAGGGCTTCTCTTGCTGCTATGATACCGATGAGGCTGGTCCTGGTATAAGCTTTATAAGAGCTTACCGGAATCCCCAGCATCTCCATCATCTGCTGATCGCTAAGGGGGATCTCCCCCACCCTGAAACGATCTTTGTGGATAGTCTCCAGAATTCTCACAGGCCCCAGTCCCCGCTTTCCTGAGATCAATGCGGAGAGGCTCTCCTTTACATCGATGCCAATGGAGCTGGCCACACCAAGTCCCGTTATCCAGATATGATTATTCATTGGACATTGCCACTAAGAGCGATTACTTTCGATAAATCCGGCCAGTGAGGCCACCGAGTACATGATGTCCTTTCCTTCCCGCGGATCACTGATTTTTATGTCATACTCCTTTTCCATGAGCACAATAATTTCAAGGGCATCGATGGAGTCAAGCCCCATTCCATCTCCAAAAAGCGGCGCGGAGGCATCTATTTCACCAGGCTCCATATCTTCAAGGTTCAGTTGTTCAATAAGTTCTACTTTCAGTTTTTCAATCAGCTCATCCATAATTCATTCATTTATTTGCCTTCTCACATTAAAAGGGAGAGATCGGCAAGATAATCGCCTTCCATATCCATCTCCAGCCAGCCTGCAAGGCACAAAGTTGAGTGCCCTGAGGAAATCAACTCTTTGGCATGATCAAATATAAACTCTTTATCAAAATTTTCCTGTATAAAAAAGATTCCTTCTCCCCTGAAACCATTCCGGATACATATCTCACCAATGGCAATATTGGGAAGTGTATATACAAATAATGCCGGACTGGGTTTGCTTTCAATGCTTTCCTGGTATATTGCATCGCTATGAAGGGAGGAAGAGGAGTTTGCAAGCACCAGGGATACCTCTCCAGGATCAGGAACTGAGTTCTCAAAGTCCTTTAATAAAATTTCTGAAGCCAGGAAGCCCAACTGGCTCAGGGCTGACATCTTATAAAATTTCGCATATGAAATTCCAAGGTACTTGTACAGGCTTCTTCCAAATGACCTGAAATCCTTCTCTGCATGGCTGAACAGAGCTTCACCCTGGACATGAACCTCGCCTCCTGCTATCCTGACATTTTTTCTCAGTTCCATGGCAGCAGTTTAAATAAGGCAGCAGCATTGCAGCCTCCAAAACCAGAGGCTATCTTCAGCAGGGTATCCGGCTTCCCGGTCCGTATTTCATTTGAAACATTGATTTTTCCAGATACTCCCATGCTTGATAAACCCAGGGTGGCAGGAAGGAGGCCGCGCTTCATTGCCTCTAAATTGATGATGCTCTCCACGATCCCGGCGGCACCCAGTGTATGACCGAAGTAGCCCTTTAAGCTGTTAAGGGGCACCTCACTCAGTTTGGCCCGGGTAATGGCAATGGATTCCATTTCATCGTTATAGGGAGTTGCGGTCCCATGGGCCGAAATAAGCCCCGGCATTTC
>JAOZLK010000270.1 GCA_029934875.1 Bacteroidales bacterium
CTGGAGTACTCATTTGCTTTTTGGCAGTGGGGCTATGTTCCTGCCAGCAAAATTCCCGGACGAAGTGCATGTCCCATGGAATTTATAGAACATATGAACAAGGTAGCCGGCTTTGACTATTTTTCCGATAAATCCATTCTCAAACAGCGGCCTTTTTTCTACCAGGTCCTGACCGAGATGGGTTATTACGGATATGACCTGGCGGAGTTTGAAAAATATATACAGCATGTAAACATTCCGGATTTCAGCTTCACCCTTCCTGAGGAGCTTGAGCTTACCTTCGATTCGACCTTTTCTCTTGAGGTGGATAATTATCTTAGCAAGGAAGCCGATGGCTTCATCTATATCTACGGGGAGTATGATACCTGGTCGGCTACCGCCGTAAGCTCAACAGGCAACACCCAGTCAAGGATTTTTTATAAGGAGGGTGGATCTCACAGAACCCGCATCAGCAATATGCCTCCGGATCAAAGAAAGGAAGTTTATGAGACACTCCAACACTACCTCAAACAAAATTAACTGAGCACTATCACCTGGGTACTTATTTTACAGGAAAATCCATCAGCTTCTCCCCTTCCAGGTAGGCTTCCAGTCTGTCGTTGACCGCAACGGGACCAACCCCGGCAGGAGTCCCGGTGTAGATCAAATCCCCTGTCTTCAGGGTCATAAAGCGAGAAACATAGGCAATGATCTTTTCAAAGGAGAAGATCATTAGTGAAGTGTTCCCTTCCTGCGCCCTATTTCCGTTAATATCCAGGGTGAAAGAGAGCTCGTGAATATCTTTAAACTTTGAAACCGGCAGAAACTCACTAATAGGCGCTGAGTAATCGAAGCCTTTGGCTATCTCCCAGGGAAGCCCCTTTTTCTTTTGTTCATCCTGGAGATCCCTGGCGGTGAAGTCAAGCCCAAGGGCTATTTCACTGAAGTAGCGGCTGGCATATTTCTCTTCAATGCTTCTTCCAAGCCTGTCGATACGAATAACAACCTCAAGCTCATGGTGTACATTGTTCGAAAAATCGGGGTAGAAAAAGGGCCGGTTGTTTATAACCAGGGCTGAATCGGGTTTCATGAAAAAAACGGGCCTGGTGGGAACATCGTTGTTGAGTTCCTTTGCGTGTGCCACATAGTTCCTTCCGATACAGATGATCTTCATTCTGCTTACTTTTTGGAGTTTAGCTTTATACTGGTGAGAACCTTCTTGGTATAGAGCGGGAAATCTCCCTTCATCATCCATCCGTAATAGCCAGGGTCATTGGCCAGAACATCAGCGACGGGTTTTCCCTTGTGCTTACCGAAATTGAAGACTTCAACATCCTCATCATTATAAATAATCCTCCCGGCAAAGTCAACATTGCGGTTATGTGCAGAAAACTCGGCCAGCATGCCAATATCATTTTCCAGGTTGGAATAACGTTCGAGCTGGGCCTGGAGGATTTCATAGGTGGCCATGGTATCAGCTTCTGCCGAATGGGCATCTTTAAGCTCTTTTCCAAGAAAGAACTTGCTGGCCGCGGCCAGGGTTCTTTGTTCCATCTTCATGAAGATAATCTGGACATCCACAAACTTTCTCCGCATGAGGTCGATTTCAATGCCTGCCCTCAGGAACTCCTCAGCCAGCAGTGGAATATCAAATTTCACAGAATTATATCCTGCCAGGTCGCAACCCTCAAAATCACGCGCAATGGTTTTTCCAAGCTCGTTAAAGCCGGGAGAGTCCTTCACATCATCATCACTTATGCCATGGATATTGCTTGCCTCCTGGGGAATAGGTCTCCCAGGATTAACACGCAGAGTCCTTGAACTTTCATTGCCGTTAAGGTCTATCCTCAGATAGGAAATCTCCACAATACGGTCGGAAGCAACATTGATTCCTGTGGTCTCCAGGTCAAAAAAGATAATGGGATTCTTAAGATTTAGCTTCATCCCTTAATAATTGATCATCATGGGCATGAGCAGCATGAGCGTGTCCTCGTTCTCATTGGCTATTTCACTGGGAAGTAAGATTCCGGCCCTGGTGGGATCGCTCAATTCCAGGATCACATCGTTCGAGGCCAGGTTGGCAAGAATCTCGATAAGGAAAGTTGACTTGAAGCCAATCTCCATATCGTCTCCATCGTACTGGCAACTTAGCCTTTCGTTTGCCGAGATAGAAAAATCGATATCCTGGGCTGAAATATCCAGCAGGTTGCCCTTAAAAGCCAGTTTCACCAGGTTGCTGGCCTGATTCGAAAAGACCGATACCCTTTTAAGCGTATTGTAGAGCGAGAGCCGGTCGATGGTCACTTTAAAAGGATTGTTGGCGGGAATCACTGAATTATAACTTGGATAGTTCCCCTCCACCAGCCTACATACAAGCTTGTAGTTGGTCAGGGTGAAAGAAGCGTTCCGGTCATCAAATTCAAGAATAATGTTATTCTCTTCCCTGGGTAAAATATTTTTCAATAGTGCGGCAGGCTTCTTGGGGAGAATGAAGCTTGAAACCTGGGATGCTGAAGCATCTGTTCTCTTGTAACGCACAAGCTTATGGGCATCGGAGGCCACAAAGGTGATGTCATCCGTCGAAAGCTCCAGGAAAATACCGTTCATTACGGGCCTCAACTCGTCATCTGCAGTTGCAAACAAGGTTTTTGTAATGCCTGTAAGAAGGAGATCCTTCTCAAGCTCCAGGTGCTGTTTTATGTCATCCTTAAGAACCGGCATCTGGGGAAACTCAGCACCATTTTGCCCCATAATGGAAAATTTTCCATTTTCACTCTGAATCACGATGGCGAGGGTCTCAGTGTTTACTTCAAAGGTCAGTGGAATGTCCGGAAACTCCTTCAGCGTATCGTTAAGAATACGTGCTGGCACTGCAATTACCCCGGTCCCTTCGGTATTCTCCAGTTGGATTTGGGTAATCAGTGTTGATTCCAGGTCCGAAGCTGTAATCTCCAATTTCCCCTCCTCAAGGGAAAAAAGAAAATTATCCAGAATTGGCAGTGTATTTTTTGAACTTATAACACGACTGATGGCCTGCAGATAGCCCAACAGTTCCATGCTGGAGACAACAAATTTCATGAGTGTTTGCTTTTTTAAAAATATATATCAATAATCCATCAATTATACAAAAAAAAAACGTCAATGGCGCAAGGAGTTATCCCCAAAATAAGCAGGAAAACCGCGCATCAGCACATCCAGGTAGATATATTTTATAAGCAAGGGTTCGGGACTCATATTATGAATCACCAGCGCCCTGAACATGTGTGCCAGCTCACCCTTCTCCCCGGGGAGAGAATAGACCTGCATTCTGTGTTGCTCACCTTCGACGGACTCTACATATATACTGGCGAGCCATCTTTTATCCATCTCCTCTACTGAAAACTCATAATCCATTTTCCTGGCCTTCGCTTCATAGCGAATGGAAGTGAAATAGGTAAAAAGCATCCGAATCGATTCCTCGTCAAGAACTTCCATGGGAATCAGCTCGTGCGAGCCCGCTAGCTCGCAACGAATACTATCTGCATCAGACCTGGTAAACCTGAAAGGGGGGCTCCCTTTTTTCTCCACCTCAATCAGCCTGATTTCCTTTGGGAGCAAATCTATAATCAGATGATCCAGGTAGTGCTCAGCTGAATCTGAAAAAACCTGATCCAGATTCAGTTCAGGGTAAGCGGGTAAAGAAACAGCATATACCCTCTCAGAGCCGGTTGGCTGTAGGAGAAAGCCTCCATCCCTGCTCATGGCTACATATTGCAGGACTAGCTTCTCTGAGCTTAAATACGAGACCTGTTTCGCAGCTTCATCGTCCCAATCCGACAGGTCGGTGCGGACTGCATCCACCTGCAGCCTTCCGGCTGCAAAGAGAAGATTCTCTACGCTTACCTGGCTAGCCCTTTCACCACCCGGAAGGAACCAGTCCTCCCCGCTGCGGATTAATTCAACGCTTCCCATGGGGCCTGAGATCAGAATCTGATCAACTTTCGCCGGCTCTGTCAATTTAATCTGCCTGTCCTTCTTCTGTGTTGATCCCCAAGGATTCACAAAAACCAGGATCAGGACCGAAATAATGAAAAGTACGACAACTACTCCCGGGAATGGCCCGGATTTCATCTTAATGTGCATATTTTCTTTTCCTTGCAAACTGAAACAGAATGCCCAACAACACGACAAGCAACAGGGGGGCAAGAGAATTAATCAACTTCCAGGCTAGCAGGCGGTCCTTCTGGCCAATGATCTCGCGGTTCAGCAAACGCAGTTTAAACTCTTTGGACCTGAGTTCCATGATCCCGGTCTCATCGCACATCATATTGATCGCATTCATTACGAACTCCAGGTTTCCAAAAGTCTGCTTGGTATAAGGGTCATATCCCAGTTTTTCAGGCCGGAGGTAGCCCTGTTCAAAACTCACTGCATTGGCAGGTATATCACCGTCGGTTACCACCAGGACTGATGTGGGCAAACTTTCTGACACCACCTTTTCCGGTTTGGGATATACTCCCTCGGGAGGAGAATAATTCTTATAGAGGGAAGTAAATACACCTTCGAGTAAAACTGCAACAGGTAAGCCGGAATCTTTATAAAGTGCAGGATCGGGCTGAACCATGACCTCCTCCATGCTGATATACAAGGGAACCTCCCTTCTTCTGCTGCTGGCTGAGGAGGACAGGAGGACAGTGGCAGAAGTTCCCCTGTCACCGGTCCCAAGTGTATCCATCGTTGAAGCAAATTCGGCCTTTACATAATTCAGCCCCCGGGTAAGCGGATGTGAGGGATTGCCTGCAAGTAAGGGATAATAAACCCAGGGCATCAGGCTGAAGCGCGCCTCTTCCCCGCTTGAGGCAGTATTCACCGGAACTGCGCTGCATTGCATATCAGCAAGGATATTATAGTTGACCCGCACACCATATTTGAAAAGCAGGTCCTCCAGACCCACCTGCATTGCCAGGGCCACAGTTGTCCCTCCCGACAGGCTGTCGGCAAAGGGATTCACCGGATCCAGGAAGAAGAGGATCTTACCTCCGTTCATAAGGTACTGGTCAAGTGCAAATTTGTCCGCCTCACTGAACATTCGGGTGGGCCGGGCCACAATCAGGGCCTTATAATTTTTAAGTGCTTCGGTATTACCATTGATATAGCCACGATCAACCTGGAAAAAGTTCTTCAACTCATCCATAAGGCTAAAGGTTTCTAAGGAATCAAGTTCGCCATGCCCCTCGATAAAAGCAATGCGGGGGATTTCTTCCAGGGTGAGGCTGTGAATGGCACTCATGAACTCATACTCAAGGGTCTGGATGGAATTATTCAGGTTCATCTCGTGCGAAAGGGAGGGCTTATTCTTCAAAAGGTTAACCGGCATGGAGTATTCTCCATAGGAAACCATGGCACCGGGGAATATGATCCTGGCAGTTTTCCCTCCTTCCCGGTCGCTTATTTGTATGGATGTTACATTCAGGCCCTGGTCATAAAGCTGGCCGATCATCCGGCTGCGAATCTCCTCATCGGGTTCATCATAGAGGTTTACAAATTCATATTGCAGGTTCTCTCCGGCCCATGCCCTGCATTCATCCATCATATCCTCAATATGATTTCGGAAGTTAACAAACTCCGAGGGCATTTCACCTTCCAGGTAAATCCGCACAAACACAACACCATCAAGGTTTTCCAGGACTTCCCTGGTGTTTTGCGAGAGAGAGTATTTTTTCTCAGAGCTCAGATCGACCCTGAAGAATTTCATTCCTGAGAACACCGAAATTACGGCCACCACAAAGAGAATGGCGGCCCCTTCAAGCAGGGTTTTGCGCTGCCGGTGCCGACCCTGTAAAACAATCCTGGCAGCCTGCAGAAAAATGATGATTACCAGGGCAAAATAGAGGATATCCCTCGAATCGAGCACCCCCCTGCTCATGGAGTTGTAGTGGTACGTGATTCCTGCGCGGGAAACCAGCAGCGCCATTTTTCCTGAACCCAGGCTATCACCCAAAAAAGCAAAGCCCTGAAACATCACAAAGGAGAGCAATACTGCGATTAAAAATGCCACAATCTGGTTCCCGGTTATGGAAGAAGAGAAGAGCCCTATGGCAGCGTAGATTCCTCCCAGGAAAAGAAGCCCCAGGTAAGAGCCCCAGGTAGCGCCCATATCCATATTGCCAACCGGACTGCCCATACGCGAAACAGACCAAAACCATACCAGTGTGGGAAGCAGGGAGAACAGTACGAGCACCCAGGAGGCAAGGAATTTGGCAAATATAATCTGGAATTCACTCACAGGCCTGGTCCAGAGGAGATCCATGGTGCCGGAACGTTTCTCCTCGGAAATCATCCTCATGGTAATTGCAGGAACCAGGAAGAGAAAGATCCATGGGGCAAGCACAAAGAGTGAATCGAGGGTGGCATACCCGCCCGATATCAGGTTCAGGGGATTGCTGAACAGCCAGATAAAAGAACAGTTGGCCATTAGAAATACCAGGAT
>JAOZLK010000271.1 GCA_029934875.1 Bacteroidales bacterium
ATGGACAGGTTTATTTTTAAAAAATAAACTGGATAAGTATAAAATAACAGTATGAATAGAAGGGATCTGTTGAAAGGAATGGCCACAGTGCCAGTTCTGGGAGCCATGGCATATGGCACATGGAGGAAGCGCAGGGTGGACCATATTAAAAGTCATAAGTTAGCCAGAGAGCTTAATATGAGCAGCGAAAGTCTGGAATTCAGCCGCTACAAGCATGACGGAGATGCCATAAAAATAGGAATTATTGGTTATGGCATCAGGGGGACCCAGTTGATGAAGGGAGCCGGATTTGTTCAGCCTGAAACCATCCAGCAATGGAAAGATGATGCTGCCAAAGATTCAAGGAATAAAAGATATGAAGATTTCCTGCAACAGGATGATCTGAATGTAAAGATAAGGGGTGTATGTGATCTTTTCGATGTGCATACTGATCGGGCAATGGCAGCAGCAGGAAACATTGGCCGGGAAGGAAGTGGAGGCACCATTGACGGATCTGTAAAAAGGTACAAAACTTACCACGATATGCTCGCATCCAAAGATATTGATGCAGTAATCATCGCCACTCCGGATCACTGGCATGCGAGAATGGTTATGGATGCAGCTCGTGCCGGCAAACATGTATACTCTGAAAAAGGATTCACCAGGACCCTGCAGGAAGTTTATGATGTCAGGGATGAAGTCAAAAAAAGCGGAATAATCTACCAGCTCGGCCATCAGGGAAGGCAAACCGAAAGCTATATTAAAGCCAGGGAGGCCGTTGACAAGAATCTCCTGGGCAAAATAAACCTTGTGGAGGTTTGCACAAACAGGAATTCACCAAATGGCGCCTGGGTATACGACATTCATCCCGACGCCAATGAACAAACGGTTGACTGGGCTACATTTGAGGAGCCCTGTGAAACAAAACATCCCTGGAGCCCTGAGCGCTTCTTCCGTTGGAGATGTTGGTGGGATTATGGTACAGGGCTATCAGGTGACCTGCTTACCCATGAATATGATGCGGTCAACCAAATTTTGGCCATGGGTATTCCGGAAACTGCCATTGCATCAGGAGGCGTTTATTACTATAATACAAAGCAATTTTTTGTTAATGAAGTCAGGGAAGTACCCGATGTGTGGAACACAGTTCTTGAATATCCCCACCTGGATTTCACACTTATGTACAGTGCCTCTCTGGCCAATAACCATGACAGGGGTAAGACTATAATGGGTCACGATGCCTCAATGGAAATGGGCAATAGCCTGAGTATTTATGCCTGTCGGGAGAGTACCAGGTATAAGGAGAAAATTCAGAGCGGACTCATTGATCCCAATGTTCCCATCTATACATACATACCCGGGCGCAAAAATGTGGATTCAGTGACCACAGCCACAGAGCAGTACTTTGCAAGCAGGGGACTCCTCTATACCTACAGGAATGGCCGTAGGGTCGACACCACACACTTGCACATAGCCGAGTGGATCGAGTCGATCAGGGAAAATAAGCAGCCCAGTTGCAATATCGACCAGGCCTTTGAAGAGGGCATTACAGCTGCGATGGCCACCATTGCCACCCGGGAGAAAAGGACAGTAAGCTGGGATAAAGACAAACAAACAGTCATATAGTACTTAGGGGATAGTTCTCAGTGCTCAGGATAGTACTAAGAACTGAGTACTAAGAACTGAGTACTGATTACTGCGTACTGATTTCAGGGTTGAGTTGCTGGAAGACTTCCCAATGTGCATAGATCTCCGAATAGATTTTGAGTTCGTTGCACCGGTAATCGCAAACCATCCTTTTGAACAGGTAGGCCATAAATGCAACCAGCGGATCCCCGTTCAGACCTGTTATATTGGATAAACTTTCAGTTGAGACAATTGCATCAAAGCGCTCATGAAGCTCCCTGTTTTTCTCATTCCAGAAAAGTTTTCGCCTGTTCTTCTCCCTTTTACTCATGTTGTAATAGAAAAATGAAACCGGCGATGTAAGCAAGAAACCGGCACTTTTTAGTGTTGCTACGTCCATGTCAAAGGGAATGTAATCGGGATCCTTCCTGGGGAGTCCGAGTGCTTCACCCAGGGTTTGAGGTGCCGGAGTATTAATGATAGCCTCAGAAAAGTCTTCATAGCTAGAGCCCCATGGGAATACCTTGGCCTCCTGAAGCGGATAGATAATTCTTTTTAAAATCACATATCTGTCCTCAGCGACTGCTGCTACCGGGATGAAAGTCTCCCGGTAGGCTATATTTCTGAAAAAAAGGGTGTCGTTCATATCCACTGCCAGGCTAAAAATCCCCAGGCTATCTGACACACCACCTTCATGTGTATTCATATTTATCACATGTGTCGCCCCTATGGGAGTGTAAGATTCATCGTAAACAATGCATGTGAAATTAAAAGCAGAATCTGTATCCTGTGAGAATAAAGATGCACTCATAAACGTCAGAAGTAAAGCGGTCAAGAGATGCTTCCGGGAATACATAGATTAAATGTATCCAATTTTTGCCGAAAGAAAGTCTCTTTTAACAATCCTTAACCATGAACCAATTTTCCAATGAGGTGTTTACAGGTATAATCCTATTCATTGCAAAATCTAAGCATCATATGCATCATATAGTCTTTCTCGATTCCAAAACCATTGGAAAAGTTGACAACCTAAAACTACTCACAAAGCTGGGCGAACTGGAAGTTTTTGAAAGCACCACTGCCGATCAGGTTGTGGAGCGCTGCCAGGGAAAGGAAATTATTATCGTTAATAAGGTTCAGGTGACAGCTGATATCATGAAGCAACTTCCGGACCTGAGACTGATATGCGTTGCTGCTACAGGCATAAACAATGTGGATTTGAATTATGCTGATAAAAATGGTGTCCAGGTAAAGAATGTGGCTGGATATTCCACAGATTCTGTTGCTCAACTTACCTTTACTATGCTTCTCTACCTGGTTAACAAGCCCTATTATTACGATAGCTATGTTAAGAGTGGGGCTTATTCAAGGAGTGATTCATTTACACATCATAACGAACCTTTCTGGGAATTAAAGGGTAAGCGCATGGGTATTATAGGGCTAGGCACCATTGGAAGGCAGGTGGCCCGAATTGCAGAATCCTTTGGAATGGAAGTCGTTTTCTATTCAACCTCAGGAAGGAACAACCACGTTAGTTATAAACGATTCGAATTGGACGATTTGCTCAAGAGTTCAGACGTAGTTTCAATTCATGCTCCCCTGAATGAAAATACCAGGTACCTGATTACCTATGATAAGATTAAGCTCATGAGACCCTGCGCAATCCTTCTCAACCTTGGAAGAGGAGGAATTGTCGATGAGGCAGACTTGGCCAGGGCTTTGAATGACAATGTGATTGGGGCTGCCGGAATAGATGTTATGGAGCAAGAGCCAATAAATAGTGACAATCCCTTGCTAAAGCTTTATGACAAGGAGAAAATTCTAATTACACCTCATATGGCCTGGGCTTCGAAAGAATCACGCGAACTCCTGGTAGAGAAAATCTCAAGGAATATTGCATTATTCCAGAAAGAGGCCGGATCCTAAAGGCTTGAACCTGCTTTAATAAGCAGCTCTTTTGTAGCCATAATTCCCATATCCTCGCTCATGTTGCGACCTTCGAATTCAATACCAATATATCCTCTGAAACCGGCATCTTTAACTATCTTCAGCAGCCTGGAGTAATCCTTCCCTGTCTCATTTCCATCAGAATCGAAGTCATTCGATTTGGCGCTCACTCCTTTAGCAAAAGGCATCAACTCTTTTGTTCCGAGGTAGGTATCGTACATTTCTCCATTTCCAACCCTGAAATTCCCAAAATCGGGAAGTGTCCCACAGTTCACCATACCCACTTTACGAATTACATTTGCCAGCCAGCTTCCCCTGGATGAGTATCCCCCATGATTCTCAACGATTACATTGATTCCATAATCTGCAGCAAACTGACTCAGTTCCGTCAGGCTCTTCGCAGCAGCATAGGCTACATCTTCTGCGCTACCATTTCCGCCTGCATTTACCCTGATGGAATGGCAACCAAGAATCTGGGCACACTCGACCCATTTATAATGGTTTTCCACTGCAAGTCTACGCTTTGCCATATCCTGCTCACCAAGGTTCCCCTCTCCATCAACCATGATCAATACATTTTTCACGCCTATATCCTCGGTACGTTGTAATAGTTTCCTTGCATAGTCCTTATCTGCAGATGGGAAAAACTGGTTCACATACTCAACAGCATGGATATCAAACTGGTCCTTAGCATAGGCAGGGAAATCCAGGTTATCCAGTTCGCCTGCAAACAGTGTTTTATTCAAACTCCATTCGGCCAGGGAAATCTTAAAAAACAAATCTTCTTCTCTAGCTCCATCCCGGTAGGATGAAGATATATTGGCTTCATTTCCCAGAACGATCTGTCCGGCCGAAACTGCTGCTGTGGCTAGGGCAGCAGTTTTAAAAAAACTTCTTCTTGATTGCATGTTTTTCTATTTGTTATATAATCTCAATATAGATAATATTCCTTAAACTTAGCCCATAACTACTTGATTTGTATTAGATTATTTGCTAAATTTCACAAAACATACATCTTAGGCCCCATGTACATCGCTTCAAAAAACGGGATCAAGGATCATTTTACGGGTGACCTTATTGGGATGCAGAAGCAGCTATATTATTATGCGCTTCGGCTTACCGATGACCGGGAGTATGCAAACGATCTGGTACAGGAAACCAGCTATAAGGCTTTAAAACACAAAAAACGTCTTCATAACCGCGAGCACATCAGGGCATGGCTTTACACCATCCTGAAAAACACTTATATTAATTATCTGCGAAGCAGTCAGAGTAAAAACCTGGATTTTGATTCAGCAGAAGTAGACCTATTCTCAAACACAGGTAGCGAGGGCGGCTACCCTCCACCTGATATTCAACTCCAACGAAAAGAATTAAGGGAGCAAATTATGCAGCTTCCCTATACCTATGAAAAGCCCATCAATATGATGCTGTCGGGTTACTCCTACAAGGAAATTGCCCAGCAGATGGATATTCCCATAGGCACAGTAAAAAGCAGAATTCATCTGGGCAAGAAACGGATATTAAAAAACTACAGCGCCTGATCAGACCAAATCACAGGCTTCACCCGGCATCCAGTGTGCTTCCTTCCCATCCCACTTGACATTACAACCTATGGGATTTGTAAGTGCTGAAGGAACTTCGTTTCCGGAAACAAGGGCTTCAAGTGTGATATCCAGGTCATTAACAGTTACTGCCAAGGCGCTACGGGGTTGATCCACAGCCCTGCCGGTATATACCAGTTCCCTATCGCCGTTGAAAATATAAAAGTGGGGAGTTCTGAGGGCCCCATAGGCAAGAGCAATCTCCTGACTTTCATCGTGCAGGTATATCCATGGGAACTTGTGTTCTTCCATTCTTTGTACCATATGTGGGAAATCATCTGATTCGTAGGTATTTGCACTATTAGAATTGATCCCGATAAATTTCACTCCTTTCTTTTCAAATCTCTCCGCACTTTTCCGAGTAAGCTCGTCGGATCCAATTACGTAAGGACAGTGATTACAGGTAAAGGAAATTACCAGGAACTCTTCATTAAAATCGCTGAGGGAATATCTGTTCCCATCTGTTGCAGGCAGATTAAATTCGGGAGCTTTTGCTCCTATCTCTAAAGTAAATGGCATAACTAAGTCTAAAGTTAATGTATATGTAAAATCTGGTATTTATTATACAATTGAAGTGGGAAAATGTTTAGGAATATGCTCAGTTAGATATTAAATACGCTGATCAGGGATTCCCCGTGCTTGCGATTAATCCAAATGATGAAGAGCTTTCCCCTGAAGATTCAATGGAAAAAATGAATCCGGGGAAGCCGTGAATCCCAACACTACCAAGGCCATAGGCTGCACAATTAAGGCGAAAGATTAGACCTGAATTTGTATTATATAACAGGTAAAAGAATATACCATTTGCATAAGAGTTCAAAGTAAAAAAACCATCTTTGCAGGCAAATTTGAGCCCTTGGATATGCAAGTCAACATCATGGAAATTCTGGCAGCATTTATGGTGCTGTTCGCCATCATAGATATACTTGGTTCTATACCGATTATACTTGATGTAAAAGCAAAAACCGGAAATCTTTTTCCGGCTAAAACAACCCTGATTGCATTTGTGATAATGCTGCTTTTTCATTTTATCGGGGAACCCCTGTTAAATGTATTTGGTGTAGATGTTTCATCCTTTGCGATTGCCGGCTCGGTAATACTGTTCCTGATGGGACTTGAGATGGTTATGGGCATAACGCTGTTTAAACATGAAGGGGGGAGCGGTGGTTCCATTGTGCCGATTGCATTTCCTTTAATTGCCGGCGCAGGATCTATTACAACCCTACTTTCCTTAAGGGCTGAATATCAATCTATAAATATTTTAATTGCCCT
>JAOZLK010000272.1 GCA_029934875.1 Bacteroidales bacterium
GATGGTTCGGCAGAAGGAAGAAAAAACAGAATCAGGTATGCCATCAGAAGAAAACATGCCAGATAGATCAGGTAGCTGGCCTTGATAAAGATGGTTGATACAGGTCTTTTACGGTGTATTCTGAAGGGTTTCAGAATGATAATAGCAATTATATAGATCAGCAAAAATGCTGCTATAAATATGAAATGAAGCAGAAAGGTCATGCCTTTTTCATCATTAATGGCTTTATTGACTAATTGTCCACCTTTTGCAATTTGGCCTTAATCTTCCCTTCGATTTCCTCAGCAAGTTCCGGATTATCCCTCATCAGATTTTTTACTGCTTCCCGTCCCTGTCCCAACCTCGTTTCACCGTAGGAGAACCAGGAACCACTCTTCTTCAGAATTTCCAGATCTGTTCCCAGGTCGATCAGTTCGCCAGTTTTTGAAATTCCCTGGCCATATATAATGTCAAACTCCACTTTCCTGAAAGGCGGAGCAAGTTTGTTTTTTACAACTTTCACACGGGTTCTGTTACCAATGATATCTTCCCCTTCCTTTATCTGTCCTATGCGTCTTATATCCAACCTGATAGAGGAGTAAAATTTTAGTGCGTTACCACCTGTGGTGGTCTCAGGATTACCAAACATGACCCCGATTTTTTCCCTTAGCTGGTTGATAAAAACACAGGTAGTATTGGTCCTGTTAATATTGGCCGTAAGTTTTCTTAAGGCCTGAGACATAAGCCTGGCCTGGAGCCCAAGCTTTGATTCACCCATTTCCCCCTCAATCTCTGCTTTTGGCGTCAGTGCAGCTACCGAGTCTATTACTACGATATCAATGGCGCCGGAGCGGATCAGGTGGTCAGTTATTTCCAGAGCCTGCTCCCCGTTGTCGGGTTGGGATATGTAGAGATTCTCAATGTCAACACCCAGCTTTTTGGCGTAAAATCTGTCAAAGGCATGCTCGGCATCGATAAAAGCTGCAATTCCTCCGTTTTTTTGAGCCTCGGCGATGGCGTGAATGGCCAGGGTGGTTTTACCCGATGATTCTGGCCCATAAATCTCAACCACACGTCCCCTTGGATATCCGCCCACACCCAGGGCTACATCCAGTCCTATGGAGCCGGATGGGATTATCATCACATCCTCAATGGCATTATCACCAAGCTTCATGATGCTTCCTTTTCCGTATCCCTTCTCTATTTTGTCGAGGGTCAGCTGCAAGGCTTTTAATTTTTCCTTGTTATCGCCATTCCCGTTTTCTTTACCCATGTTCTTTTCTTGTTAATGTGATAATTCCTCAAATATCTGCGCGCTGTGTTCCTTTGTCTTTACTTTTTCGATGATTTTTAGAATGATACCCTCCTCATCGATTATGAAGGTCTTTCTAAGAACTCCCATATAGACTTTCCCATACAATTTTTTTTCGCCCCAGGCTCCATAGTCATCGAGTACCTTCTTCCCGGTATCTGATATCAGGCGGAAGGGGAGTTGATATTTTGCAATAAAGTTCTGATGTGATTTTTCACTATCAGCACTCACCCCCACTACCTCAAATCCTTCTTTGATGAATTGATCATAGTGATCTCTCAGGTCGCACGATTCGGCTGTGCATCCCGGAGTATTGTCCTTGGGGTAAAAATAGAGCACAAGCTTTTTTCCCCTGTACTCTTCCAGGGTAATTCGTTTCCCCTCCTGGTCCACAGCTTCAATAGCTGGTGCAGGGTCTCCTATTGTTAAATTTCCCATGTTAAAATCAAATCATAAATGTACAAAAGTTGCTCAATATGCAGCTCTATTTATTGCTATTTTTGGCATATGAATCATTCATTTCTACTCTGGGTTTTTTATGCTGGTCTGATGCTGTCTTTAGTTTTTAAACCATCGCTTGCGCTTCATGGACAGAATGCTGATGCATCTTCAATATTTGAAGAATCAGTTCAGCTCTTTGAAGAGAAGCAGTTTCGTGCCGCACTCGACGGATTCAGTCTCCTGAAAAAAAGTCAGCCTGCGAATGTCCTGAACTACTATTACCTGGGCAGGTGCCTTGTGGAGTTAAATGAAGATCTTGATGAGGCTATTGAGTTGCTATACAGCGCCTCCCGCAGGAGTGCGCCCGATGATGCTTTGTATTACCTGGCAAAGGCTTATCACCGGGATTACAATTTTTCCGAAGCGATGAAGAATTACCAGGGTTTTAAGCAGATCGCCACACGCCAGGAGTTGAAAGATCTGAGGGTGAATCACATGATTGCAAGCTGCAGAAGCGCTCTGGAGATAACAGCCACCTACAACCAGTACGAAGTGATGGCTGTTACCCTCCTTGACCTATCTGACTCTGTTTCCTATTCCCAGATAAGGATGAAAGGTGGGCAGATGCAGGTAAAGTCATCGAAGTATTTTAAATTGGGCGAGGATCGAAGTGGATTGGGAAGCCTGATGTTTATGCCCGCCAGCCCGCAAAGGGGGGATTATATTTATTATGCAGGCCCGGGGAGAAACGAAAAGACAGGGATGCAGCTTTTCAGGTCCAGGAAGGGGAGCGGAAGGTCCTGGGGTGACCCGGAGGAGGTGAAGGCACTTAATACCGAAGGAGATGAATTGCTCCCTTACTATGACCCCATCGAACATGACCTCTATTTTTCGTCCAACGGAGGTTCCGGAATTGGTGGATTTGATCTCTACAGGGCTCATTTCGACCCCGAGCGGGATCAGTGGACTGAAGCCATTAACCTGGGGTTTCCAATTAATTCGGCCATGGACGATTACCTGCTTCTTCCCGGATCAGACCTGGGAATGATGATGTTTTTTTCGAACCGGCAAGGGACGGACAGTACACTGACAGTGTACCGGGTGCATATGGTGGAACCAAAACTGAAGACCGATGCAAACGATACCCGGAAGCTGAAGCAAATTGCAAATTTGGATGGTGCAGCGGATGAGTTACTTGCAGAGATAGTGGCACTGTCTGTTGAGACGGCCGGCAATGCTGAGGAACCCGAAGAAATCAAGAATAATAATGCGGGTGTTCAAGCTTCAACAGTTTACACAGAAGTTACGATTATCCCGGATGAAAGGGAATATCTTTCGGAGGCACTCTTGCACCAGGCGACCTCCGACTCATTGAAAGACCTGGCTGGTGAAGCCCGCGTAAAAGTTCGGGAGTCGGAAGATCCCAATGACAGGTGGGTGTGGCAAAAGCAGATTATGGTCTGGGAAAAAAATGCTCATGATGAGGAAGTAATGGCTGATGCACTTTATGCCAGGATGGAGGATGGGAAAACAGTAACAGCATCGGCTTCGCCGGTAAACTCACCTGAATCTGTGGCTCTCCTGGTGGTGCAGGGAGAGCCCGGGAGCCAGCCTGAATCAAGGTCAGTTTCGGCTGGAGGGAATGGCCAGGAGATTAATCGTTTTGATATTTTGAGTGCCTCTCCCTATTCGGAGTCTAATCCAATACCCTCCGGTGTAGCTCTGCCTGCAGGGGTTTTTTACAGGATCCAGCTTGGGGCATACGGCAGTGCTGTTGGTCCAGATACTTTTGGAGGTATCAGCCCCATAACTGCAGAAGTTCTGGCAGAAAGAGGGCTGATCAAGTACTATGCAGGGAAGTTTACAAAATATGAAGATGCATCCCTGGCGCTTTCGAGGGTAAGGTCCAGGGCTTACGAAGATGCTTTTGTTTCAGCCTGGTATAATGGGAGTCCTATTTCAACCCAAAAGGCCAAGCAATTAGAGTAGCGATTTTATGGATTAATTGTTATATTTGAAGTGACTTGATATTCTTCCAATATGGATAGTAATTTTACAAGCCGGCCGCATAAAGTAGGATCTGATATTACAAATGATCAGGTGCAGGGTAAACTCGTGCTTCACAATGATGATACCAATACTTTTGACTACGTAATGAATACACTTATTGAGGTATGTAATCACTCACTTACTCAGGCTGAGCAATGCGCCACCATCACACATTATAAAGGCAAGTGTGAAGTAAGGGCCGGTGTAGTGAAAGAAATGAAGGAATTGAGGTATGAACTAATCTCAAAAGGATTGAAAGCCACCGTAGATAATTGACCTGTCATGACAGTCATCATCATTCTTATTGTATTAGGAATCCTCTTGTTTGTAATTGAATTTCTGCTTGTTCCCGGTGTGACAGTCGCGGGGATTGGCGGTTTGGTCCTTACTGTATTCGGAGTATATAAGGCATTCAGTGATTTCGGCTCGCCCGTGGGAATATGGGTTCTGATCGGGACCATTATACTCAGCGTATTTGTAATTGCAATGTCGCTGCGGGCCAGAACCTGGAACCGGCTGATGCTGAAGACCAATGTGAATGGGACTGTGGACAAAAACCTGACCGATGATCAGATAAAAGTCGGGGATATTGGTGTCACCCTTACCCGCCTGGCTCCAATGGGGAAGATCAGGATCAATGAGTTGGTGAGGGAGGCCAAGTCTATTGAGGGCTACATTGACGAGCATGGGGAGGTTGAGGTTGTATCCATCGAGGGGACTAGGATAACAGTCAAAAATAAATCCTCTAAGGCTGAAAGTTAAAGTCCCTGGTGAACGTTATTAAATTAAAAGAAAAAAATAGAAATTATGGTATTTGATTATTCCTGGATTATTATTGTTGTGGCCAGTATAATTGGCCTCTGGATTATTCTTTATTTTATTCCCATCGGCCTGTGGTTTACTGCGCTACTGTCGGGTGTGCGCATATCGCTTCTCCAGTTGATCCTTATGCGTTGGAGGAAAGTTCCGCCAAATATAATTGTAAGGTCGATGATTGAGGCAATCAAGGCCGGGCTGGAGTATATCAAACGGGATGAACTTGAGGCCCATTACCTTGCCGGTGGGCATGTGGAACAGGTTATTCATGCCCTTGTTTCGGCAAGTAAAGCAAACATTGATCTCACCTTCCAGATGGCCACAGCCATTGACCTGGCCGGACGTGATGTCCTGGAAGCTGTTAAAATGTCTGTAAATCCGCAGGTGATTAATACTCCTCCGGTAACAGCTGTTGCCAAGGATGGGATTCAGTTGATTGCAAAGGCTAGGGTGACCGTTCGTGCCAATATCAAGCAGCTGGTTGGAGGTGCTGGTGAAGAGACCGTCCTGGCCAGGGTTGGTGAGGGAATCGTATCCTCCATTGGTTCATCCAAGTCGCATAAGGAGGTTTTGGAGAACCCGGATTACATATCCCGGATCGTCCTGGAAAAGGGGCTGGATGCCGGTACTGCTTTTGAAATTCTTTCCATTGATGTTGCCGATATAGATATTGGTAAGAACATTGGTGCCGTATTGCAGATGGACCAGGCCAATGCCGATAAGAACATTGCCCAGGCGAAGGCAGAGGAGCGTCGTGCCATGGCTGTGGCTACCGAGCAGGAGATGAAGGCCAAAGCCCAGGAGGCTCGCGCCAAAGTGATTGAAGCTGAGGTGCAAATACCACTTGCTATGGCCCATGCCTTCGAGTCGGGAAACCTTGGAATTATGGATTATTATAAATTCAAGAACATAGAGTCGGATACCTCTATGAGAGACTCAATTTCCAAAGGTACACAGCGACCTTCCCGAACTGACGAGTCTGATGATGGGAAAAAATAGGGATGACTAACGCTTGCGGTACCCGCCTTTAGGAAACCCTCCCTTTACGCCTCGTGTTGTGGAATCTGTTTCAGAAGATTCAGGTGAAATCCATTGCCTGAGATCATCAATAGAAGTTTTGTTGAGAGGTGGGGAGTCCGTTAAAAGAAAGCCTGCAGTGAGGTAAGCAAAGGGATAATCATCCTTAAATGCAAAGAGATGATCTTCCACGTGGCTTGTTAGCTCTGCACCTTCCATTCGTGAAAGAGTCAGCTTAAGGGCATCGTCTGTATTGCTCGTTGTTATTGTATAGGAGACAAGAAAATCCTCGTCTTCACTCAGCCATTTTGTATTGCTGTTGGGCAAAAATTCCATCTTTATCACCAGGGAATTGTCTTCATTTTGCTTCGTCCCCAGGAATTGGGATATCTCCGGGATTGAATATGTGAACCACCCGTTCTCATCGGTGTTGCTTACTTCGGAATAAGACCAGAGCTCGTTCTTCCCCGATTCCGATGAGCTTAAGATCACCGAGAGATCAAAGCTTTCCCCGGCCATAATCTCGCCGCTGGCATCGGTCAGCAGGCCCTGAAAGTTCAATTCAATTGCAGCCTGTCCGGATGTTGTCAGCAAATAGGCAAAGAGAGCTGCTATTACGAGGGTAGTTTGCTTTCTTATTGAGGTCATTTTGTTTTGGATTTTGAGCTTGTAAAGCAAGTGTTGATGTTTATTTATACGGGGGAATCCCCTCTAAGGTTATCAACAATTTGTTAATAAGCTCTGTGGATTATTTGTGAATAGAGATCATAAAGATCCGCTTGACTTGAATGCCCGGATAGTCTATTTA
>JAOZLK010000273.1 GCA_029934875.1 Bacteroidales bacterium
TATCGCTTGAAAGAATGATCAACCAGTTTTCCTCTTCAATACTTGGTCTTTTTTCCAGGGCAGAGACCATGGTTCCAAGCTGCGCATCGCTTCTTTCAATGGCCGCAAGGTATTTCTTGCTCTTCACTGTATAATCATGTTTATGACCCGCACCATCCACCTCATCCAGCTGAACAAACATCACATCCACATCCTCTTTTTCCAGCAGGGAGGCCACCTCCATGGATACCTGAACATCACTGATCTTACTGGAGATATAGGTGGCATCCCCTTCCTGAAGAATGGAGTGAATTGGTCCCCAGTTGGCTACGGAATAGGTCTGTAATTCCGGCTTTTCGTGTCGGATCCGGTGGAAAAAATGGGGATAATGTTCCAGGTCCGGGTCCTCATAATCATTATTCGTCACATTGTGCTTCTGGTGCCAGACACCAGTCAACATGGCCGACCAGGCCGGTCCACTACTGCTGATCTCGTCGGTTTTTGCAAAAAAGGTATAGGCACCCCCTTTCCACAGCTTATCCATGTTCGGGGTCTCTGCGGCAAGCAGGGCATCGGGCCGGCATCCGTCAATTCCAATGATCAGCACCTTATTGATCTTCCCATCCTGTCCATACATGTTTATTGCTGCAAGGGAAAAAACACACAGGAAAATCCCAATAATTTTCAACTTATTCTTTTTCATATATCCTGACTATTTTACAATCAAATCCTTTTTCTCCTGGTTTCTCACCAGCAGAACTTCATGCTTACCCTTTTTGTCCATCAGCTTGATAAAATACTCCATTCCTTCGATCTTTTCTCCATCCACCTCCAGTACCAGGTCACCACTTCTGAAACCCTTTGCCCAGGCCCCTGAAAACTCGGGAACATTGACCATGGCAATCCCTTCTGCATCAAGGCTGACTCCATAGGCAGACAGGGCTTCTCCCCGTGGCTCCGTCACCCGGGCATCTTCCCAGAATACAGCATTTACCTTTGGAAGATCTGAACGGCTCGTATCCACCTCCATCTTTAGCATTGGAATCTCAGGAGTTTTCACCAGGGTTTTCAAATGCGGACTGAGCACCCCGAAGCCAAACATCTCAAAGTTCCGGAATCCCTGGGCAAACACTTCACCGGCAGGATCAATGCTGAAGTCGCCCGATACAGGATCACGAAAGTTTGGATCTGCCACAATGGAATGCAGATCACATCCATTCTTCGAAAAAAGCAGCCGGTCGGCATGGGAAGTGGTAAATACATTATAATCGATCTCCCTGCCCCACTTCTCATCGTCCTCCATGCCCCGATTCATGGCGATGGCCTTGTGGGAGGTGAAAAAAATATTCCGGGTGATCACATCACCATTATTCCGGGGCCACACATGGGGATGTAATCCGTTGTTCACCACAATATTGTTCCACACCTTGCGATAATAGCCTTCTCTGAGCTTGAGTCCCCCATTTAGCAATAGATTGTTGTAAATGTGGTACTGGGAGGATCCATCGTCCAGGTCGATATCCCAACCATGATCACAACGCCAGCGGCTGTTGCGAATGGTGTTGGGTTCAAGCATATCAAGGTAAGGAAGACCAGGATTATTGCCCACTTCCCGGTTCATGGTGGGAATGTCCGGATCCCAGAAACGGTCACGCCCCCAGGAATTAAAACTACCATGATCGCCTGTCTCCAGCACTGTATTAAATACATCACAATATTCAATCACATGACCTCCGAAGGTCCCCTCACTGATATTGATCCCTGCCCGGGGCACATCGTAAATGGAGCAATGAGAGACAGTAATACGCCGGGACATAGAGATCTGTACCGGTGCTGTCTGTTTCTCAGTCCGCCCGGTTTGCTCGATAATACAATCATAAACAAGGCAGGACATGGGATAATTATCCCCCTTTGGTCCGGGTGTCAGATCCATATTCTTATAATCCTGCGGGCCATAGCGAAAAATGGGATTCCGTACCATGTCCGGATCGCCCACAAAGGCGATCCCGTTGGCCCCGCTTTCGTGGATGTGGCAGCCCTCTATGGTGATGAAGCGATTGTAATTATTCACAAAAATGCTATTGCCTCCCAGTTGATCCAGCTCACAGCGCGTAATTGAACAATGCTCTGCTCCGTTGAAAAAGATGGCCCCACCCCGGTAGGTGGTCCAGTCGGACCGAAGCAGGGGCTCCCGGTTATCCATAAAGGTCCGTGCGGTATGCTTAAATACCAGTCCCTCCAGGTGAATAAAGCTGACAGGCTTCTCTTTCGAACCATTAAACTCCACAAGGTGACGAAGGCTGACCACCTCTACGACAGCCTGATCCAGGTCCTGTCCCGACCGGGGATAATAATATAAGACAGCAGCCTCCTTGTCGAAGTACCATTCGCCCGGGGCATCCAGTTCTTCAAACACGTGCTCGATAAAGCGATAGGTCTGGTGCATGCGGTCGGGTCGATTGTTCTGCCATCCGCCCTCCAGGTCAAGGCCTCCGGAAGCTTTCTTTCCATTCACACGGTAGTGCATGCCACCCCAGAGTGCCCGGTGCATGGCATGCAGGTAGGCCCCGGAAGGATCCTGCCAGGTGGCGATCCTGCCAGGAGAAAGCGGATCATGGTCGGGATCCGCTTCTGCCGAATGACTGAGGGTCCAGCAGTCAAAAACATTCTTCCCAGCTTTAGAATTTGGGAAGCGGGCCATTTCCTGCCGCTGATCATTGATAAAAAGCTGGTCGATTAGTAGCTCAGCGGGTACAGTGCATTTATAGATCCCATCCCGAAAAGCTTCCCATTTCACTTCCAGTCGTCTTCCCCCGCTTAAAATAGCCTTTCCATCATTCAGCGCACGGTAAAAAACCGGATCTTCCTGTGTGCCGCCATCTTCCGGGGAGAATACAAGTGTCTTTTCCAGGTAATAGATTCCGTCCATCAACCAGATATTTACCGCCTCACCTCCCGGGTAAGACCTTGCCGCCTGCCTGGCCTCATTCAGTGTGTATGGGTGGTCAAAGCTGCCATCGGCCTTTGCTGCCCCCTCCGGAGAAACATATAAATCCAGGGCAGTCAGCGGTAAAACAAGCGTTGATAGGGTAAGGCTAAAGGAAAAGATGGAAATTCGCATAAATTTGTTTTTAATGCACCTTAAAAATAGGGAGTAAATCTTAATTTTAGGCAAACTTTTCCTGTATGTTTAAACCTTGTCTTACCCTGCTTTCCGCATTGCTGCTATCCGTACCACTCTGGTCCCAGGGAGATCTGAATTCTGCCCGGTCAGTTTCTAAAAATGACTGGTTAATCCAATCCCCCGAAATAAAGGCAAACATCTTTGTGGATGAGAAAGAACTGATTCTGGCCAATGGTCTTGTTTCCAGAACTATACGCATCACCCCCAATGCAGCCACCGTGGGATTAAAAAACCTGGTAACAGGTGAAGAATACATTCGCGCTGTTAAACCGGAGGCCCTCGTGAGCATCGATGGTATATCCTACCCGGTGGGGGGCCTGGCGGGACAGAAAGAGCATGGCTACCTGAAAGACGAATGGCTGGATGATATGACATCCCCTGAGAATGCTTTTGAGTTTGACAGGTATGAGATCCGCGAGATTGATTCAGGTCTGTCCTGGGAACGCAGGCGCTGGATTCCCACATCCCAGTGGGAGCGAAAGGGCAAAGAAGCAATCTTTCATTACAGCCATCCCAAACTGGAAGGGATTTTGGTGGAAATACATTATGAGATCTATGACAACTTGCCCCTGCTGTGCAAATGGATCGAGGTAGTCAATGAAGGATCACAGAGCGTCCGTATCGATCATTTTACCGGAGAGATTATTGCACACCCGGAGAAGAACAATTACGTGGATGAGCCCTCCCGCTGGGACCTGCCCAACCTCTACATGGAAAACGATTATGCCTTCGGGGGCTTTACCTATGTGGAATCGCCCAATGCTATATCGTGGGAACTGGACCCGGAATATACTTCTCAGGTCAACTGGGAGATGAAGACTCCCTGTGTACTTAAGAGTCAGCCGGCTATCGGACCGGACTATAGGCTGGAGACCGGCAGCAGTTTTGAAAGCTTCCACACTTATGTACTGGTCCTGGATGGTACAGACCGTGAACGGAACGGACTTAGCATCCGTAAGATATACCGAACCCTGGCTCCCTGGATCACAGAGAATCCAATTTTTCTGCACCTGGTGGATACGAAAACAGCAAAGGTAAAGGCTGCCATCGACCAGTGTGCCGAGACTGGATACGAAATGGTGATTTTGAGTTTTGGCAGTGGTCTGAATATGGAAGACCTTTCAGATAAAAATGTAAGAAAGTTTAAAGAACTTGTGGATTACGCTCACAGCAAAGACATTGAGCTGGGTGGCTATTCCCTCTTTTCCAGCCGGAAGATCGGTGCGGAAACTGACGTCATAGATAAGGAAAGCGGGAAACCGGGCGGAGCCAAATTCGGGAATGCCCCCTGCTCCGGAAGCCAATGGGGAATCGAATACTACCAGAGCATAGAAGACTTTATCGAAAAAACCGGCTTTACTGTACTGGAACATGATGGTCCCTACCCTGGTGATTTCTGTGCCTCCACTACCCACCCCGGCCATGAGGGCTATGGCGACTCCCAGTGGAAACAGTGGCGTCAGGCCACCAACTTATATAAGGATTTACGGGCAAAGGGCATCTATATGAACCTGCCGGATATCTACCATCTATCCGGCTCCAACAAGATCGGAATCGGCTACCGGGAGGTCAACTGGTCACTGCCCCGGGAACAACAAATCCTGCTGGGTCGTCAGAACATCTACGACGGCACCTGGCTCAAACCACCTTCCATGGCCTGGACCTTTGTGCCCCTTTCTCAATACCACGGGGGCGGAGCAGCGGCCACCCTGGAACCCCTGGCCGAACATCTTCATGAGTACGATGCCCATATGACCCAGAATTATGGCTCTGGGGTTCAAGCCTGTTACCGGGGGCCCAGGCTCTACGACACAAATGAGACTAAAGAACTGGTGGTCCAAAAGATTGCTCACTACAAAAAATACAGGGACATATTGAATGCCGACATCATTCACCTGCGCCGACCCGACGGACGTGATTGGGACGGGATTCTACATGTGGACCCTAAGCTGGATATCAAGGGCTATGCCCTGCTCTACAATCCCACCGGTGAGGATTTGAAAAGAACCATCAGCCTTCCCCTTTACTATACCGGGCTCACTACAACTGCTCTTATTCAGGTTGGAGAAGACCAGGCGATGGAGCATGAACTATCACGCGATTACTCCACGGAGGTCCGTGTCAGCATTCCTGCCCACGGCTACCTTCCCATTATAATAAAATAATAAAGATGAATAAGGGCCTATGAAAAGAATCATTATATGCTTAATTGTTCTGCTACTGACTGTAGTGGGACAGGCTCAGGAAAAGCAAAAACCCAATATTATACTCTTCTTTGTGGATGACATGGGCTGGCAGGATTGCTCCCTTCCCTTCCACAGCGAAAGGACACGGCTGAATGATATCTACCATACTCCTAACATGGAGGATCTTGCTGAAGCTGGGATGAAATTCACTCAGGCCTATGCCTGTTCAGTTTGCTCGCCCTCACGGATCAGTCTGATGACCGGGATGAATGCAGCCAGGCACCAGGTCACCAACTGGACCCTTCGAAAGAATCAATCGCCCGATCCTGTACATAATAAGATCTCCCCTCCTGAATGGAACATGAACGGCATGACCCTGGGGGAGATTGTTCCCCTGACCGTGCAGGCCACCTCCCTGCCTCAGCTCCTGGGCCAGGCTGGTTACCGGACCATCCATGTGGGAAAAGCCCATTTTGGAGCAGTGGGAACTCCGGGGGAAGATCCCCTGAAGCTGGGGTTTGATGTTAATATTGCCGGGCATGCGGCAGGGGGACCTGGATCCTACCTGGGTCTTCACAACTTCAGTGCCACCTGGCGGGAAGGGAGTACTATCTGGAATGTGCCCGGACTTGAAAAATATCATGGGAAGGATGTTTTCCTCACCGAAGCACTTACCCTGGAGGCCAATGCCGAGATTGACAGGGCTGTGGCCGATCAAAGTCCCTTCTACCTTTATATGTCGCACTATGCCATTCATGCCCCCTGGGAAAAGGACAAGCGCTTTTACGAAAAATACCAGGCCGAAAGTCTTTCTCAATTCGAGGCCGTTTATGCTTCCATGATAGAAGGCATGGACCGGTCCCTGGGTGAGATTATGGAGAACCTGAAGCGAAACGGGGTTTGGGAGAACACCATCATCATTTTTATGTCGGACAACGGACAACACAGAAATGCCACACTAAACAGTCCCCTCAGGGGGCACAAACTGCAGCCCTATGAAGGAGGTATCAGGGTGCCCCTTGTGGTATATTGGCCCGGACAAGTGGAAGCAGGCTCTGTGAACAGTC
>JAOZLK010000274.1 GCA_029934875.1 Bacteroidales bacterium
ACTCTTTGAAACAAGTGATCCCTCGGAAGGATGGGACGGCACGTTTAACGGTGGTGATTTTGCCATGGAAGGAGTTTACGTTTATTTTATCCAATACACCGATTATACAGGGCTTTCGAGTACACTTTCAGGAAATGTAACGGTAATCTACCCCCAGGAGTATTAAAAAATCATCGTTGTAACTCCAGACTTTCTCAGGAATCATTAGTTTTGCAATGATGGATCCTGAAGTAATATCCGAAGAGCAAAAAATCAACCTTCTGCTTGAAAAACTGATTAAGGATTGCTCCTACTGTAAATCAGCAGAGCATGAAAATCTTATCAGGAAGGCTTTTAAAATAGCCAATGAAGCGCATAGGGGGATGCGCAGAAAGTCGGGCGACCCCTACATTATGCACCCCCTTGAAGTAGCACTCATCGTCAGCCAGGAAATCGGGCTGGGCGTTACCAGTACCGTTTGTGCCATCCTCCATGATGTGGTTGAGGACACGGAACTCACCATTGAGGACATTGAGAACGGCTTTGGAAGGAAAATCGCCTCCATCATTGACGGGCTTACAAAAATTTCCGGAGTCTTCAATAAGGAGTCCAACTCGCTTCAGGCAGAGA
Source organism: Bacteroidales bacterium (assembly GCA_029934875.1). GTDB lineage: Bacteria > Bacteroidota > Bacteroidia > Bacteroidales. The sequence goes on from JAOZLK010000274.1 coordinate 610, forward strand.
ATTTTCGCAAAATGCTCCTTACGCTGTCCGACGATGTAAGGGTCATCTTTGTAAAGCTCGCTGACCGCCTGCATAACATGCGGACCCTGGACTCCATGCCCAGGCATAAGCAGATAAAAATTGCGGGCGAGACCATCTATCTCTATGCTCCTCTTGCTCACAGGATGGGACTTTACAGCCTTAAGACCGAGCTGGAGGACCTGAGTCTTAAATACCGCTATCCGGAAGTCTATAATGAGATTTCAGAAAAGATTAAACTGACCGAAGAGCGAAGGCTCCACCTGATCAATCATTTCTCGCTGCCCATAATTGATGCCCTTGGTGAAAATAATTTCACCTATAACATATCCGGGAGGCCTAAATCGATCTATTCCATCTGGCAGAAGATGCATCAGAAGAATGTGACCTTCGAGGAAATCTATGATCTCTTTGCCATCAGGATTGTATTTGAACCAAACCCATCAATCCCGGAGAAAACTCAGTGCTGGAATATCTACTCCATCATAACCGATATCTACCCACCAAAACCTGACCGAATCCGGGACTGGGTCTCCACCCCGAAAGCCAATGGATATGAGGCGCTGCATACAACAGTGATGGGCCCCAACGGCAAATGGATGGAGGTACAGATCCGTACCACCCGAATGAATGAAATTGCCGAAAGGGGATTTGCGGCCCATTGGAGGTATAAGGATAAAATGTCCCCGGAATCAGAACTGGACAAATGGATCAAAAGGATCAGGGAAACCCTGGAATCCCCGTCCGAAAATGCCATGGAGTTCCTGGACGACTTCAAACTAAACCTCTTCTCTTCGGAGATCATGGTCTTTACTCCAAAAGGGAATATCATTACCCTGCCCAAGGATGCAACGGCCCTTGATTTTGCCTATGATATACATACAGAAATAGGGAACAAGGCCATCGGTGCAAAGGTGAATTACAGGCTTGTTCCGCTCAGCCATAACCTTAGCAGTGGAGACCAGGTAGAGATCCTTACTTCAGATGTACAGAAACCGACCCTGGAGTGGTACCAGTTTGTAAGTACAGTTAAAGCCAAGTCGGCCATAAAAAATGCACTTAAAGCGGAGACTAAAAACAGGACTGAAGTCGGCAAACAGATTCTGATCGATAAGCTCAAGGAGCAGAACCTGACACCCAGCTCAAGGATTCTTAAGAAATTGGTACCAGCTTATAACTCGACCCACAAGGATGAACTTTACTCAAAAATAGGAGCCGGCCTTATTACCCTGGATAATATTAAAGATGTTCTGAGCAAGAACACCAAGAGCAAATGGGTAAGGGTTTGGGATCTTTCACTTGGCCGCTCACAAAAGAAAACGGAAAGTAGTGAAGACTATGATTCGAAGGGCACCCTGATCCTTAGGGAAAAAATGGAAGGAGAAGAAGGAGCCTATAACCTTGCCAAGTGCTGCAGTCCGATTCCCGGTGATGAGGTTGTGGCTGTCAGGCAGGAAGATGCATCCATCCTTGTTCACCGTACCGATTGCAAAATTGCCCTGAAAATCATGTCCAACTACGGGGACAAGCTGGTGGCAGCGAAATGGACGCAGCATAAAGTCCTCTCTTACCTGGCCAGGATACAAATGAACGGATGGGACCGTTTTGGGGTCTACAATTCAATCACCAACACCATTACCAAGGAGCTTAATATCAGTATGCGCACCATCAGTTTGCATGGTCACGACGGAATCTTTGACGGAACCATCGACCTTTATGTTCACAACACCAGTGACCTGAATAATCTGATTCTGAACCTAATGAAACTCAAAGGGGTGGATTCGGTCCATCGGGTTGATGTTGGTGAGTAATTTTTAAACCTTATCCGTTCTAAATAAAAATTATTGCTATCTTAGCCATATAATAATCACTAAGTCAATTTATGGTTCAAGATGAAACTAAAGATACTGTAAAACAGATATTTACAAGCTATCTAGAAAAGAAAGGTCATCGTAAAACGCCCGAACGCTACGCCATTCTTGATGAGATTTATTCAAGGGACGGACACTTTGATATAGAGTCGCTCTATATCTTTATGAAAAATAAGAATTACAGGGTAAGCCGGGCCACCCTGTACAATACAATTGAACTTCTCCTGGATTGCAGCCTGGTTGTTAAACACCAGTTTGGCAAGAATATCGCTCAGTTTGAAAAGGCCTACCACTGCATGCAACACGATCACCTGATTGATATGGATTCAGGAAATGTGATTGAATTCTGCGATCCCAGGATCGAAGAGATTATTAAAACCGCCTGCGAGCTAAATAATTTCAGACCAAGTCATCACTCACTTTACATATACGGACGAAGCAGAAGTGATGGCGAAGGTGACAAATAAACTCACAAACGATAATAATGAAAGTTGATGTTCTTTTAGGCCTCCAGTGGGGAGATGAAGGGAAAGGGAAAGTAGTGGACGTTCTTACTCCCAGGTACGATATGATCGCACGATTTCAGGGCGGACCCAATGCCGGGCACACCCTTGAATTCAATAACCATAAGCACATTCTCCATAATATCCCATCGGGGATTTTCCGGGATGATAAATTGAACATCATCACCAATGGTGTGGTGCTGGATCCCATTGTGTTTAAAAGGGAAATCGATGCTCTTGAGGCCATGGGGATTGATCTGACCAAAAATCTCTGGATCTCGAAAAAGGCTCACCTGATTATACCCACCCACAGAATTCTTGATGCTGCATCGGAAGCTGCCAAGGGAAAATCAAAGATTGGTTCCACTTTAAAAGGAATTGGCCCCACCTACATGGATAAGACTGGCCGAAACGGCCTGCGGGTTGGTGACCTTGAACTGGATTTCATAAAAAAATATGAGGCCCTGAAGAAAAAGCACAAGCAACTTCTGACCATTTACGACTATGAATATAACCTGGATGAGGAGAAACTCTTTTTTGAAGGGATTGAAGTCATCAAGAAATTCAACAGGGTTGATGCAGAATACGAAGTAAACAGGTACCTGGAGGAAGATAAGAGTATTCTTGCCGAAGGTGCCCAGGGAACCCTGCTTGATATCGATTTCGGCTCCTACCCTTTTGTAACCTCCTCCAACACTATCTGCGCGGGAGCATGTACAGGAATGGGAGTGGCGCCTTCTGCCATTGGTGAGGTATACGGGATTTTCAAGGCCTATTGCACTCGTGTTGGAAGCGGACCTTTTCCTTCTGAACTGCATGGCGAAGATGGCGAGCACCTGAGGGAACTGGGAAAAGAATTCGGATCCACCACAGGAAGGCCCCGTCGATGCGGATGGCTCGACCTGGTTGCCTTGAAATACAGCCTGATGCTTAACGGAGTCACGCAGCTGATTATGACAAAAACAGATGTGCTCGACACATTTGAAACCATCAAGATTGCTACTGCCTACTCCATCAATGGAGAACTTACCGACAGGTTCCCCTATGACATGGAGGCTGATATTAAGCCGATCTATACCGAAATGTCAGGATGGAAAACTGATCTCACCAGCGTACGTACCAAGGACCTGTTCCCAAAAGAACTAAATGACTATATCCGCTTCCTTGAAAAAGAGCTGAAGGTCCCTGTCAAATACGTCTCTGTAGGTCCCGACCGGGAACAGATTATCGAAATGTAAGACAGCGCGTCAGTTCACAGGGGATAGTACTTAGTACTCAGGATGTATACTGAGAACTACTTTAGGAGGATTTTACATAATTTCCTATCTTACCTCTTCAACACACTAAGCCAATACTTCTTACTATGAAATCCCTGGTTCAGTTTTTCGAAGAGAATGTCGACAGGTTTAAAGATAATCCCTACATGTGGGAAAAAAAGGATGGAGCATACAGCCCCACCTCCTATTCAGAACTTCGTGATCAGGTTTATCAGTTTGCAGCAGGACTGATAAGCCTCGGGATAAAAAAGGGAGACCGCCTTACCCTCCTTGCTGAAGGCCGCACCGCATGGGTAGTCGCCGAGATGAGCATGTTCTACCTCAGTGCCATCGATGTACCCATTTCCATCCAGCTGAACGAACCGGCCGATCTAAGCTTCCGCATCAAGCACTCGCAATCGAGGATGGTCATAGTCTCAGGAAGCCAGTTGAGGAAAATTGATGCCATAAAAAAAGAGCTCCCCGACCTTGAAACAGTTATCCTGATGGATCCCAAGGAATCTTACAAGGAAGATGAGGTCTATATGGGAGATGTGATGGAGGACGGGAAAAAGCTTTTGGACAAGGATTTTGATGCTGTTAAAAAAGTGTTCGATTCAGTTAGTCCCGACGATGTGGCCAACATCTGTTACACTTCCGGTACCACAGCTGATCCCAAGGGAATCATGCTCAGTCAGCGGAATTACACAGCAAACACAGAACAGGCCCTTTCCATACTTACGGTACCTGAGCATTTTAAAATGTTTCTGTTCCTTCCATGGGACCACAGTTTTGCCCATACTTGCGGTCTTTTTACCATCATGGGGGTGGGTGCCAGCATAGCTGCATTGGAAATGGGAAAGAACGCCATCGAAACAACTAAAAATATTGGAAAGAACATTAAGGAACTGAAGCCAGATATGATGTTCAGTGTTCCAACTATTTCCAAGAACTTCAGGAACAACATTGAAAGTGGCGTGAGGGCCAAAGGTAAATTAACCTGGTCACTGTTCCAGGCTGGATTAAATATTGCTTACCGTTACAACGGAATTGCCCTCGATAAGGGAAAAGGTATGAGGGCCTTTTTAAAACCCCTTTACGCCCTCTTTGATGCTGTCATTTTCAAAAAAGTCAGAGACGGGCTAGGAGGCAATATGCAGTATTTCTTTGGCGGAGGAGCCCTTCTTGACATTGAACTGCAGCGCTTCTTCTATGCCATCGGAATCCCCATTTACCAGGGTTACGGACTGACTGAGGCCAGCCCGATCATTAGCGCCAATGGTGAAAAGGCTTATAAGATGGGATCCTCGGGCCTGATTCCGGAAAACCTGGAGATCCGGATATGTGATGATGAAGGTAGCGAACTGCCGCTTGGTGGAAAAGGAGAGATTGTAATCAAGGGCGAGAATGTTATGAAGGGGTACTGGAGGAATGAGCAAGCAACTGCAGAGACCATTAAGGATGGTTGGTTGTTTACCGGCGATATGGGATATATGGATCCTGACGGATTCCTCTATGTGCTGGGGCGTTATAAGAGTCTGCTTATTGCCGACGATGGTGAAAAATACAGCCCGGAAGGGATAGAAGAATCCTTCACGGACCAGTCTGAGTACATCAACCAGGCACTGCTTCATAACAACCAGGACCCCTATACCGTAGCCCTTGTTCACCCGGATCCCGCTGCACTGAAGAGATTCCTTAACGAGAAAGGATTAAGCCCCGAGTCCAATGAAGCTGTGGAGGCATGTCTTACCCTGGTGGACAACGAGGTTAGGGAGTACCGGCGGAATGGCAAGTATGGGGATATGTTCCCCCAGCGATGGATCCCTGCCAACATTGGGGTCCTGGCTGAGGGATTCACCCTGGAAAACAAATTAATGAATCCCACCTATAAGGTAGTCAGACCGAAGGTGGAGGAACATTACAGCGAGTTGTTTGATTTCCTCTATACTCCCGAATCAAAAGCCGCCATCAATCCTCGCAATATTGAGGCGATGAGGCTCTTACTTTCGAAATAGACGCTCGATATATGAATAAATTTCCCACCAGGTGCGTACATGCAGGGACCATAAAGGATGTTGAAAAAAAGGGAATCAACTCCCCTATTTACACCTCCACCTCCTTCGAGTACATTGATCAGCCTGAT
>JAOZLK010000275.1:0-2401 GCA_029934875.1 Bacteroidales bacterium
GTCAAAAGCAAGCCCTGGGAGGAAATATTGAATTTGACAGGCTCTCCTTCGAGTATCCTTCCCGGCCAGATGAAGCGGTCCTGAAAGAAATTTCCCTGAACATCAGGGCAAACCAGTTAGTAGCCCTTGTGGGCGCCTCCGGAGCTGGTAAAACAACCATTACCTCCCTGCTCATGCGTTTGCATGATCCCACATCCGGAAGGATTTTGTTTGACGGAACAGATAGCCTGAGCCTATCGCTTTCAGCTTTGCGAAAACAAATCGCCCTGGTTCCACAGGACATTTTCCTCTTTGGTGGGACAATCCGGGAAAACATCAGCTACGGTGATCCCGATGCTCCCGAAGAAAAAATCATAGAAGCAGCCAGGCAGGCCAATGCGTGGGAGTTTATCGAGCGCTTTCCCGAGCAGCTGGATACCCTGGTGGGCGAAAGGGGAACTCAGCTTTCGGGAGGACAACGTCAGAGGGTAGCAATAGCCAGAGCCCTTCTAAAAAATCCCAGGATATTGATCCTCGATGAGGCCACCTCCTCCCTCGATTCAGAATCAGAGAAGCTCGTGCAGGGGGCACTTGATAACCTGATGTCGGGACGCACGTCCATTGTAATAGCCCACCGTTTAAGCACGGTTAGAAATGCCGACCGGATTTTTGTACTTGACAAGGGCCACATTGTGGAAGCCGGAACCCATGATGAATTGATGAAGATAAGTGGCGGTAAATACCGCAACCTCAGTGAATTACAGTTCCTACCCAATTGAATACCATTTACAATGCAGGAATGATCGATTCAAAGGGATTCTGTAAACCAGGCACCGCGGACATTTATGGCTTTGCGACGTCTATGATGATTAGAATATAATTTTTTTATACCTTTAAGACTAAACTGCTAACCAATTATTTGTCATCATGAAAAAACTCATTACAATTTCTCTTGCACTGGTTTTGTCGCTCAGTGCCTACTCCCAAACCAGTGGATTTGGTATTGGAGCGAACCTTGGATCCTCTTTGGACTTCAGTTTAAAATACTGGACCAGTGAATCCACTGCAATCGCTGCCGCTGCCGGCTTTAGTTTTTGGAACTATGGTGGAATCCATCTCTCTGGCGATTTCCTGTTTCATCTCTGGGGATGGGATGCCGGCCAGGACCAGATGAAGGTCTATCTCGGCCCAGGTATAGGAATGGGAGTCTATTCCGGATATGCGGATAATTTTGGAATGTCTGTACGGGCAGCGAGTGGAGTAGGATATTATTTTCACAATATCGCACTTGAGCTTCATGCTGATATTGTACCCATGTTAGGTCTCTTTGGACCATGGTCAGGAGTGGACCCGGATATAGGATATTTCGTTGGTGCCCGCTGGTATTTCTAAGAACCAAGCCCTTCGGGAGAAAAACGAAACTCGGGCTTCTGCTGGATTTTTAAACAATATCCTGCAGAAGGTTTTGTTATTAATATGGCATGAAAAGAGTCATCCTGATTCTCTGCGCGGTATTTCTCTCGATCAACGCCTTTGCTCAAAAAGGCGACTTCGGCATGGGGATAATTCTGGGTAATCCCACCTCCGCAAGTGTAAAATTGTGGACCGGGAATGTAACTGCCATTGATGCTTCCCTTGGGTACCGCTACGGGAGCTCGAACCACCTTTACCTGAATACCGATTTCCTGTTCCATTTGTGGGCAATAGAAAAGGAAGAGGGTACAATCAAGGTGTATTTCGGAGCAGGAGCTGGCCTTGGATTTGTCTCGGATCTCAGCTTTTCAATACGTGCACCAGGTGGAGCAGCACTGTTCCTGGACAATATTCCCCTTGAATTATTTGCAGAGCTAGTGCCTACCTTACAGGTTTTTGGGGAAGGTAATATTCGTTTACGCATGGAGGGCTACCTTGGTGCCCGCTGGTATTTTTAGTTTTTTCTGCCTCCTGGACAAGCTCCCGGCCCTCTTGGCGTTATATATTGATACAGGTGTAAGTATAATCAACTATATTTATCAAAATTTTTCATTACTCAATCGATTTTAGATGAAACAACTACCAATCATTTTCACCATACTTACAGGAATTCTCCTGGCCTCCTGCTCAAAAAAGACCCCGGAGTTTGTAAACAGCATTCCTGACGATGCTATTGCCGTGGTCACCTTGCAGCCCATGAAAGTTTATACAAAGGGCAAAGTCGGGTCACTGGATTACATTAAGGAAAAGGTCAAAGACGAAATATGGGGACAGATCCTTGATAATCCCCTTAGCTCAGGTCTGATGCTGGATGAATATGTTTACCTTTTTGCAAGCATGGAAGAAGAGTCCCCGGTTCTTGGATTTCTTGCTGGAATGAGGGACATGTCAAAATTTGAAAAAATCCTTGGCAAAATTGATGAAGGGAATGCTCCGGATGCTACCCAAA
>JAOZLK010000275.1:2501-6401 GCA_029934875.1 Bacteroidales bacterium
CCGAAACCAATTTAAGTGAAGAGATACAGAAAAACATCGACGAGGTTCTTGTTTTTAATCCAACTCTTAATCCGGATCTGCTTAAAATGGCTCCGGGAGGAGACCTGCTGATGGCCTTAGCGGTCTCTATGGACCTTGAGAAACTTCAGAAACTGGTGGAAAAAGTTGGGGCCCCCCAGCTGGGTGAAGTGGGGGGTAAGCTGGAAGATGTTACCGGAATTCCGGCCCAGACCATGCTCAACGCCTTTACCGGTGAATTTACCCTGGCCATTAATGCCCTGGAGGGTGAAATGATGGTTCCGGTGGAAGTCTTCCTGGGCTTTGGTGTGAATTCTGATGAAATACAGGATCTGCTTATAAAGCAGGTGGAAACCCTGGTTCCGGTGGAGGACCAGGGAGATTTCTTTGTAATCAATATACAGGGAAATGAGATTTATAGCGGGATTATCAATGATAACTGGGTCCTCACCAACATGAAGGGCTATAAGGAAAAAGTAAAAAGCGGGAAACTGGAAAAGTCGCTTCTGGATTCAAGGTTTGCCGATTTCTCAGACCAGCCCATGGGTTTATTCCTGAACCTTGATATGGACTCTTACCCCGAGCTGGCCCAGGCCCTGATAGATCAAAGTGGTGAGAAGAAGGTTTGGATTGAGAATCTCACTGGCTCCCTGGATTATATAGGCATGTCGGGTGGAAGCAATGAAGGTCTCGTAACTCTGAAGACCAACAAACCCAGCGAAAACAGCCTTTATACGCTTCTCAGAATCGGCGAAGCGGAAGAATAGAATGACCATTCGGCTGGAATACCTGATCCCGCTTCCTCTGCTCGATCAGCAAAGGGGTGAATCCGAAGTCTGGGAGACAAGCCGGCTTAACTTTGAGCCCGGACTCAGTTACCTGGTAGAGGCTGCATCAGGCAGGGGAAAGACCAGCCTATTGTCTATCATCTACGGACTCAGGAAGGATTACAGGGGAAAAGTCTTCATTGACGAAAGCGATATTTCCACCCTTGGAGAAAAGGAGTGGTCTGTGCTGCGGAAAACCAGGCTTTCTTTCATCTTCCAGGGACTCGAGCTCTTTGATGAGCTCACCGCCATGGAGAACATTCGCTTAAAGAACTCCATTACACGGCATAAATCTGAAAAAGAAATCCAGGAGATGGCAGGGAGACTGGATATTGATGATTTCCTGCAGCGTAAGACAGGGATCTTATCTTTCGGACAGCAACAAAGGGTGGCCATCATCCGGGCCATGTGCCAACCCTTCGACTACCTGCTGGCCGATGAGTGCTTCAGTCATATGGACCATAAAAACGGCAAGCTTGCCTACGATTTGATTTCAGAAGAATGTAAGGCTCAGGATGCCGGATTGATCCTTAGTTCGCTAAACTCCAGTGAGGAGATAACAAGCTCAAAAAAGTTGATCCTTTGAAAGGGCTTTATTCCATATTGTGGAGCGATAACAGCAGGGCCCATTTACTTGGAGCCTTCCTCGGCACGCTTGCCGGCCTTGTACTTTTATTATCCGGCATCCAGTTCTATACAGATATAAAACTGGTGCTCTCTGATAACCAGGACCTGCTCGACCCCGAATACATCGTCGTAAATAAAAAGATAAACATCGGCCAGACCCTTGGATTTTCAGGATCTGGATTTTCACCTGAGGAAATTACTGCTTTAAGGCAGCAGCCCTTTGCCGATAAGCTAGCTCCTTTTATTTCAAACGCCTTTCCCATTCAGGCCTTTACAGAGAGTGACAAGGTTCCCAATTTCAGTACAGAGCTATTTTTTGAGGCCATTCCCGACGAATACATCGACATTAAATCGGACGAGTGGCAATGGGATCCGGAGGAGGGCATCATCCCCATTATAATACCCCAGGATTTTCTGAACCTTTACAACTTTGGCTTCGCACAAAGTCAGGGTCTTCCTCAAATTCCCAAAGGTGTAGTTTCAGTGCTCAATTTCAGGATCAGGCTGAATGGTAGTTCTGGTAACTACCAGGACCTTCCAGGCAGAATCGTTGGCTTCAGTAACAGGATACACTCCATTCTTGTCCCACAAGACTTCCTTACCTGGGCCAATGATACATATGGCTATTTTGAAAAGGTCGATCCATCAAGGGTGATTCTGGTTTCCAAAGACCCGACCGATCCAGCTATTATCAAGTATATAGAAGACAATGGATACGATACCATCAGAGAGAAGCTGAAGGGCAGCCGATTGAATATTATCCTGAAATTTATCATCTCTTTCCTTGTACTAATCGCCGGCATAATCATCCTGCTGGCATTTTTGGTTTTCTTTTTAAGTCTTCAATTGATGATCAGCCGTTCGTCCCAAAAAATTAAAAGGCTCCATAAACTGGGCTTTCACTACAGGGAGATCAGTCGTCCATACATCTTCCTCCTGCTCATTCTGATGATAGCAGTCACGTCAATTGCCTTACTCATAACCGGACTGTTTACCAGGCAAATGGCAGCAATGGCAGAGCAATGGAACATGGCCATTTCAAGTTCACTCCATGGAATCATATTCGGAACTGCCCTGGCATTGATCACCCTTATAAGCTTATCCAATGTAATAGCCATTCTTATAAGCACTAAAAAGCTTTGCAAATAGTTTGTTACATTCAAATTAATCACTATTTTTGCAACCCGAAATAATTTATAAGTCGATATGGCACATCATTTATCAGCAAAGAAGAGGATCAAGCAATCCGAGACAAGGCGTGTGAAAAACAAATATCATGCCCGTACCACAAGGAATCTTGTGAAAAAATTGCGCGACACGACCGATAAGGAGGCCGCTGCTGAACAATATACTGAGGTTGCATCCAAGCTTGATAAGCTTGCCAAAACCAATGTGATTCACAAGAACAAGGCATCGAACCTTAAAGCCAAGCTTGCAAAACACGTGAACAACCTGTAAGAGGTTCCACAATTAAGATATTCAGGAGGCTGTCCCATGGGGCAGTCTCCTTTTTTTGTTTATACCCCTCCCCGCTTACTCAAGGCTTCCCGCTATGGGATATTGCACGGCCTTGCTGAACCGCATGCTTCGCATCCGCTAAGGCAGCGGCCGTGCAATATCCCATAGTTGCTTGACTGATGAGCCGTATCCCAACACATTAAGGCATAAACACCTTTAATGGATACTTATAATTCGGGGACATTAAAAAGCTGGGCCGTGCAAGAGCGCCCAAGAGAGAAAGTACTAACCAACGGGATTCAACACCTTACAGATGCTGAACTCCTGGCCATCCTCATGGGTTCAGGAACCCGGAACACAACTGCCGTTGAGCTGGCAAGGAAAATCCTGGGAGGGGTGGAAAACAGCCTGCATGATCTGGGACGGCTTTCCATCTCAGATCTTCAGAAGATTAAGGGGATCGGACCGGCCAAAGCCATCTCGCTTGTAGCGGCCATGGAGCTGGGACGAAGAAGATCGGGGACACAACAGGTGGAAAAGACATCCATCAAATCCAGCGAAACCGTGTTTAATCTTTTTCATCCCCTGTTGAGCGATCTTGAACATGAAGAATTCTGGCTACTTATGTTAAACCGGGCCAACAGGGTCATCGGACGCTTCAAGGTAAGCCAGGGGGGCCTCTCCGGAACAGTAATAGATACCAGGATTATTCTGAAAAAAGCCCTGGATAAGCTGGCTTCTTCAATTATTGTCTGCCATAACCATCCTTCCGGCAATATGCAACCCAGTGATGCAGATGTTAAAATCACGGAAAAGTTGAAAAAAGCTGCTGAAATACTGGAAATAAAATTGCTCGATCATATAATCATAGCTAATAAGTCCTATTTTAGTTTTGCGGATGAAGGATTGATTATTTAAGTTATATGATTCAGATAATTCTTATTATAGTCTCGAGCTCGGTCAAATTTGG
>JAOZLK010000276.1:0-285 GCA_029934875.1 Bacteroidales bacterium
AATTTCATCATGCTTATAGCCATCCAGATATAAGAGGATAATTGCCTTGCTAAACTCATCCAATTCTGCAATGCAATCATACAGGAGTTCGATCTGAGGCTTATAATCGATTTCATCTGGCAGCTCAATGTTTTGTATTTCGATTGCACTTTGAATGAAATCCCTGTTCTTTTTGGCCTTCCTCTTATAATTCATCGCCGTATTTAAAGCGACACGATATATCCATGTAGATATTTTCGCTTTGCCTTCAAAACCGGGGAGTGCTTTCCACATCTCAAATGCAAT
>JAOZLK010000276.1:295-2795 GCA_029934875.1 Bacteroidales bacterium
ATTGATCAGGTCTTCCCTGTCCTGGTAGGTATTTGTGTAGGCCCTCGAAATCTTCAGAATGATTCCAATATTGCTTTCCAGGATTGAGACAAAGCGTTCATGTATCTGGTGATCAGCCATTATTCAGGAATAATACAGTAATATACCCAGGTCTATTGATATGCTTCTATACAATTAGTAATAATTTGATGTGAAAAATCACAAAATGGCACTTAGAATTCTTGAGATCTGTTGGAATGAGGCTTGGACATTGAATTCTAATCATGACTAATATCAGCTTGATTATTCGTAAGATTGTTGTTCAATAAGTAGTGAACTTCATTTGCTTAAGATTTAAAAGTCCCTGTATGATACCGATCGCATCCCTTGTAATTTTTATTGTAGTAAGTTTCCTCCTGTATAATTGGATCCGGAAAAATAGTAGGGGATGGAAAGTGCCCAAAGAACCTTTTCCTGTTGAGTGGAGGATTATTCTGGCTCAGGAAGTATCCTTTTACAACTCCTTAAGCGAAGAAGAGAAAAACAGATTTGAGTACAAGGTTCAGGAATTCCTCTTGAATTGCAGAATCACAGGAATCAAAACCAGCGTAGATGCAAAGGATAAAATCCTTGTTGCTTCAAGTGCTGTTATTCCCATATTCAATTTTGAGGATTGGAGATATTCTAATATCCATGAGGTATTACTTTATCCCTCGAGGTTCAATGAGAAATTTGATATGGACGGCCCTGAAAGGGATATACTGGGAATGGTAGGAAGTGGGTATATGGAGGGCAAAATGATCCTGTCTAAGCCTGCATTGAAACATGGATTTAGGAATGAATCAGACAAAATGAACACTGCCATTCATGAGTTTGTCCACCTGATCGATAAGACGGATGGGTCAGTTGATGGTATTCCTTCCCTGCTGCTGGAAAAACAATATACAATTCCGTGGATAGATTTAATCAGTAAAAAAATAGATGAGATTTTTGACGGGCAGTCTGACATCAATCCCTACGGTGGGACTAATCGTGCTGAGTTTTTCTCTGTTGTAAGTGAGTATTTCTTTGAGCGCCCCAAATTACTCGCCAGGAATCATCCTGAATTATATAAACTACTGGAAAGGGTATTTAAGCAGGATATGGCCGCCCGAAATCTAAGTAAGAACACGGTGAAGATTGGACGAAATAGTCCATGTCCCTGCAACAGTGGTCTTAAGTTTAAGAATTGTTGTGGTCGGGTACACTATTAAATCATCTGATAATACCGCCACGACAGCAATGTTTATAATTCTTATATTTTTCTGTCAATTGATGTTATTAAGCGATACTTGATTCCGCTTAATTTTCTATCCTTTGGATTTAACGCTGTCATGGTGTCAAGAATCTTGAAAACATTTTCCTTGGTTAATTGGTTGTAAGCTTGTTTCCCAAGTTCCTTGCCCTTTGGAAGAAATTTTTGTATTAGCGGACTCGAGCTTATTTGAATATAGTTTTCCAGGAGGTGAATGTCTTTGGGTAAAGCCTTTACGTTTAAATCAAAGTCCATTGTGATTGATGGAATAGGAGAAGGTCGCTTACATTTCTGGAACATGGGAAAAGCATAAAAACCTATAATATAATTTTCTTGGTCATTCCAGTCTTGAGCCTTAATAAAAACAACTTCAATATTACGTGCCTTCTCCTTATCTGGCATTTTTGCCCACAATTGAGGTAATAATCCGAAATAGTATCCCTTATCATCAACAGGGTGTATTTCATGTGCGAAATTTAATGAGGTATGGATGATACCATTATCAACAACATTGCCAAAATTTGAATGGTTCAAATCTTCCTCTGTTGGTTGATCTTTCCACTCATTTGAATTCCAATCTGTACTTGCCAATATCCCAAAATTCTTTACTACCATGTCGTCGATATATTTATTTAAAATGTGAGTGGTTCTTTTGCAAAGATACCGATTAGTTTCATTCCTATTTAAAAAGTAATTGTATACTGTAGTTGCCCAAAAATAAGAATTATATTTCTCAATATCATGACAAATATTTTAGGCGGTGTATTTGGCTATTCAATTCAGCGATTTAATAATCAAAAGTCTTAGTTGAAACCTATGGTTTTTTAACTACAGGAATACTTCAATTGGCTAACAATCACTCTTAAAAAGAACTAAGCGCAGCAGTCTGCTTTAAACTGTCCATGAGCAGCTTTTGCAGGACACCCTTCAGAAGGAAATGAAGGCCAGGATCAAAAAGAGGGAAGTGGCCTTTTACAAAAAGGCTTTCAAAGAGATACTGGATTTGCAAAGTGTAAGTCAGGACTATTACCTGGGTGCCTGGAAAGATATTATGCCACAACATGGCTCATCCGTGGCTGATATTCAAAGCTGCAATTATTCAGGAGATCTCAAGAAGGGTGAAGATTTAATGATGTGACTTAACTATCTTCTTTCTCTTCACAAAAGCATTTGATCTGACAGTAACGATATAGATTCCCGGATCATAAGCTGAAAGGTCGATCTGTG
>JAOZLK010000276.1:2895-6395 GCA_029934875.1 Bacteroidales bacterium
AACTGGTATCCGGCTCCTGAGCAGTGAAGCTTACAAGGTCCAGCACATATCCCATGGTATCGGACAGGATCAGTTCCTCTCCGTCGGAGGATAATTTGAAATTGGCGTGGAGGGGACCCTGCTCTTCATCCTCATCGGCCCATACAACCAGGTAGCCCCCCGATGCGATGGAAACCTCGGGGAAGGTCCACTTGGTCATATTGAAGGAATTATCGCTCAGGTGAAATCCCGTCAGCTCTATCTCACGGTCCGAAATATTGTGGAATTCAATCCAGTCGTCATACTCCCCGAATTCATCCTTCATGATTAAATCATTGGATGCCAGGAATTCATTGATCACAAGACCTGGTGCGTCTGTGCTTTTCTCCAGCTCTACACGATATATAAATAGGTCATATTCAGCTCCTTCTGGCATGTAGGAAATAGACTGTGCCTGGTTGTCAGCTCTTGCCTCCACATAATACCTCACAAAGGTTCCTGATGGAAAGGAAGGAATGCTTCCCGTGAAGATTCCGTCGCTGGCCAATTCATCAGCCCCTGTTCCGTCATCGCTCATGTCCACGGATGTGAGATCACCCCTGAGCCCACTGCCATAATGAAGTCTTACAAGCCCGATCCCTTCAGCATGTGATGCTGAAGCAGTGACCACGAGCTCTTCCCCAATGGAGGGCACTGCCCCGGCTTCACCGTTCACCCATTGCTGTATTTCTGTAAATGTCGGTGCAACTTCTGTAAATTCCGGATAGAGAAGAATATAGTTTCGGCGCGTATTAATATATCTTCTCAGATCGTTAACACCCCTTTTGTGCATCTGGAAAGTGAAATCAATTTTAGGATCGGTCTGCAGATAAGGATCTATCAGGGCCGCATATTGATCAATAAGAACATTGGCACTCTCCACATCAAAGGCCTGGTCAATGATGGTTTTCGCATGGGCAATGTAGCGTTGCCTCAGATCAGGTATGGCCAGCAGCCGGTTCAGCAAAGGGTAGTTGATGCTGTCGGTGTTCATAAAGGGTGACCACTCCACATTTCTTATATTCATTGCCGAGTTGCCGTCAAATTCCAGGGGGACCAATTTCCCGCTTTCCCTGTCCAGGTAGAGGTAGTAATCCATCCCCCCCTTGTGCACGTAGCTGTCATCGTCAGAAAATAATATTTCCTGGGCAAGAAACCACAGTGTTGCGTCGATGTCCATGTATGCCGACAGTGAGTCCTCCAGCTGGTCCAGCGGGGTATTATTCAAGACATCGCATACCTTCACAAGGTAGCCCCATGGATCATCCATTTCGGAATTTTTCAGGGTATAATATTGCTGGTAAAGGGAATGCTCTTCGCCCAGGTAGTTCAATGCGCTGGTACCATTTCCCCACTTGGGCCTGATTTCGGCCAGGTCTTGAGTGCTAAGGGGCTGATTTACTGGAACGGTGACAGCGGCAGGGGTATCGGCGGGGGCATCGGCGCGCCAGCGGATCCCGTCCTTGTCGGGGAACCACTCCTTGATAAAGTCGCCGTTCAGTTGTTGGATATTTGTGTAGAGTCCCCAGTCTTCTCCGTTCAGGGACAGGCTTACATAATTGCCTTTCAGACCGGGCATAAAATCCCTGCTCAGCCGGGCATAGAGGACCTCCTTCATAAATGAGGCGTCCTGGAAGGCATTGTTCAGATTGAAATTGTTGTAGCCTTCTATATCCTGGCCATCGATGATCTCGTCCAGTTTGATGCTGAAAGAGAGTTTTTCCGATCCATTCTCCTCTGCTTTCCGGTAAGATGTCTGTCCTTTGAACTGCACGGCCACACTATCAAACTGCGTGCCTTCGTATGTAAGACTGGCAAGTACAAAATTATCGGTATCATAGTTATCCTTCATCTGCTGCCAGAAATCCGGTTCATAGAAATCCAGATTTATGGATCGGACCATGGACTCATCATAGAAGCCCTGGCTGGGGAGCCCTCCTGCCAGTAGCATGCTACTATCCTCAGAAAAATAGATCTGATCCGGAAGGGATTGTGCCGGGGCTGTGACGCTTACCAGTGCTATGGCCAGTAATAAGCTTGTTTTAATCAATCTCATTGTTGTTTAGACAAAAGTATGGCCAAAGGGTTTAATTATAGGCGAAAAAGAGTACTACAAGTACTGTAAATTCAGACTCTCACCCCAATCACCAGTATATCATCTAATTGAGAGGAATCTCCCATCCAGGTATCCAGGGTGCTGCTGAGGATTTCTTTTTGAGCATATAAGGGTTGTGCGTGGATTTCGAGAAGCAGTTTTTTAAAGTTCTTACTCATGTATTTCTTTTTTTCCTTTCCCCCTTTCTGATCCACAAATCCATCCGAAAATATATAAAAGGTGTCGCCCATTTCAAGCGGGATTTCGTGGTTGATGAAGGTCTTGTCCTTTCCCTGGTAGTATCCAAGTGGCATCCGGTCTCCCTTTATTTCCACCAATTCGGGTGTTCCACCCTCATCCCTGATAAGGTACAGTGGATTATAGGCACCGGCAAATTGCATCATATTGTTTTTTAGGTCCAGTACGCACAGGGCAATATCAATTCCATCTTTCGATTCATCCTTATGCCCGTGTTGCCTGAGGGAATATTTAATTTGTTTTCTCAGCTCATTTAATACCTCGTTGGCCTGAGTAATCTCCCTTCGCTGGACAATTTCATTTAAATAACTGATGCCAAGCATACTCATTAATGCACCGGGGACCCCATGACCGGTGCAGTCGGCTGCCACAAGAACGATATACTGGTTTACCTGTTTGATCCAGTAAAAATCTCCGCTCACAATATCCCTGGGTTTATAGAATATGAAATTTTCGTTCAGGAGTTCTGTGATATAACTTTCGGGAGGCAGCATGGCTGATTGGATTCTCTTTGCATAATTGATGCTGTCGATGATTTCGTTGTTCTGTAAATTGATGGCCTCATTCAATACCACCAGTTCTTCATTAGCCTCAAGGATATGTTCATTCTGTTCAATGATCTTCTTATTATCCTTTCGCTTCTGGACATAAGCATAGACAATGACAAGGATGATTAAAACTACGGCGGCAAAACCAATGGCCAGTGCATTCCTATAGGCTTTTTGTTGCTTTATGCTTGCATCCTTTGCTATGATTTGTGATTCCTGCAATTCTATCTGTTGTTGCTTATTATCTGTTTCATACCTGGTACTCATTTCCTGTATGGCCCTGGTTTTATCTTCCCTGAACATACTGTCCGAAGCACTCATAAAAATCTCGGCAGATTCCAGGGCTTTTCTGTAGTTCCCAAGTTTTGTGTAGGCTTCCTTGAGTGCATTTGCAGCCTCCTGTGTTACTGGCATTAATTCCATTTCCCCTGCCAGTTCAAGAGCCATATTCCCAAATTTTAAAGCTTCGTTCAGATAATTGCGTTTCTGAGCCTCATTATTTGCAACAGAATCAGCAAGGGCAATATTTAATTCAGCCATACTAACATTGTTATGCGCTATTCCCATTTTATCTTCCAGTT
>JAOZLK010000277.1 GCA_029934875.1 Bacteroidales bacterium
CAGCAGCCAGAAACACATAAAGTACTATGACAACAATGACCCCTTTAATAGCTGCGCGAATCAAAGCCTTGCCATCTCCCTTGATTTCACCGGTGAAATAGGCTGCATACAGCCAGCCATCGTAGGTATATATAAGAGCAGCGATCACAATGCTCCAGCCACCTAGTCCCCTGGATGCAGGATGAGCCAGAGCTGTATCACTGCCCACCGCAGATCCGGCGAATACCAGAGTCAGTGTAAATCCCACAACGATTAGTGCCATGAGGGCAGCCGCAAATTGCTGGATTTTAGCACTCATTGCGATGCTCCGCAATTGCAGGGCTGCGAAAACAGTTGAAACCATGATGGCCAGAGGTATTTGCCATTGACCCACTGCCGGAAAAAGCAAGGTAGCGAATTCGGTGACCACAACAGCTTTCAAGGCTATGTCAGCAACGAAGCTCAACCAGTCAACCCAGCCAATAACGAAACCAGGGAATGGTCCGTAGGCCCTTCTTACCAGCGAATAGCTTCCCCCCGATCGGGGGGTCATGCCAATCAGTTCTGCTGCTACGACTGTGCATAAGAGCGCAAACAGTCCGCCCACCAACCACAGGGATACAAATAAAAAGGGATTTGGTGCAAGCAAAGCAACTTCCCCTGGTGTACGCAGGATGCCCAGGCCAATGATGCCTCCGATGGTAACGGCCAGTGTGAAACTACTGTTTAGTGCCCGTTTGGGGTGTTGTCCTGTACCGTTATGGCTCATGGGAAGAATAATAAGTGTATTCTATGATATATCTTTCAGACGATATTTACCCCCAGTTCTGTTGCCATATAATAACCTCCCTTGTTTTTTCACCAAAACAGTAGGGGACATATCATGCTAAGGGCTATTGCTTTTAGCGTATTTCATGTATTCGTGAACAGAATATGAAACATCGATTCAATATTAATCGCAGGAAATTTGTTGGCAGACTTGGGCTTGGAGTCGGGAGTTTAGCACTCTGTACTATCCTGCCCCCCAATATACTGAAAGGAAATAAGCGAAATAAGGAGGCTGGTCAGCTTGCGAACCCGGCTGGATCAAAAGAATATCATGTGTCGGTCACCGGCATTGACACTAATCCGGGAACCATATCGAAACCCTTCAAAACGATTTCGAGGGCAGCGGAAGTAGCCCAATCGGGTGATACGATCACCGTCCACCAGGGAATCTTTAGAGAACGTATCAATCCACCACGCGGTGGAATCAGCAAAAACAGACGAATCGTTTACCAGGCCGCTTTAGGAGAGCAGGTGATTATTAAAGGATCAGAAGTAGTTAAAGGCTGGAAACACCTACAAAAGGATACCTGGCAGGTAAGCATTTCCAATAGCTTCTTCGGTGATTTTAACCCATTCAATACGCTGATCAGTGGCGATTGGTTCAGATCTAATAAGCGTGAGCATCATGCCGGTGCGGTGTACCTGAACGGGCACTGGCTTTACGAGACAGCGACGCAGAACGAGGTGCTGGAACCAGCAGGAAAAAATCCCTTATGGTTCGGCAGGGTAGATGAAAAGAACACTACTGTCTGGGCCCAGTTCAAAGATGTGGATCCGAATAAGGAAGATGTTGAAGTTAATGTGCGTCAGGCCGTATTTTATCCGGAGGAACCGGGCATTAACTATATAAGCGTTCGAGGCTTTACGATGGAGCATGCCGCCACTCCCTGGGCACCTCCCACCGCAGAACAAATCGGTCTGATCGGTACGCACTGGTCCAGGGGCTGGATCATCGAGAACAACACCATCCGTTACTCGGTTTGTACGGGCATTACTCTTGGCAAATATGGTGATGAGTTTGACAATATGTCCTCCAGCTCATCCAATGGATATGTGGAGACGATTGAGCGGGCTCTGAAACACGGCTGGTCGCGGGAAAACATCGGCCATCATCTGGTACGCAACAACCATATCTCCCATTGCGAGCAAGCGGGGGTAGTCGGCTCAATGGGAGCGGCTTTCAGCACCATTAGCGGCAACGAGATCCATGACATCCACATGCGACGACTGTTTAGCGGTATGGAAATGGGCGGGATCAAGATCCATGGTGCCATTGATACCATCATCAGTCACAACCACATCTATCGCACGTGGCGTGGGATCTGGCTGGATTGGATGGCCCAGGGAGCGCGTGTTAGCTGCAACCTGCTGCATGACAATGAGGCTACACAGGACCTGTTTTTGGAAGTTAATCACGGACCCTTCCTCATCGATCATAACTTCTTCCTTTCCGCTAACTCGCTCAACGATATATCTCATGGCGGAGCCTATGTCCACAACCTGTTTGCCGGACGGGTAATCGCCTGGCCCAATACACGTATCACCCCTTATCATAAGGCCCATTCCACAGAAATAGCCGGTATGGAAACCTTCCCCGGAGGGGATATGCGCTATTACAATAATATTTTCCTCAGCCAGGAGAAGCCTGCGCCATGGCCGGAACGTATCCCCGAAGAACTAAACAACCAGGCATATTTCGGTCTGGCAACCTATAATAAGGTAAACTTACCTGTTTACATGTCGGGTAATGTATTTCTCGGCGGGGCAGAGCCCTCTGTGCACGAGGAAAATCCACTGGTTGAACCGGGTTTTAATCCCGGGGTCGAACTCGAAGAAAGATCTGATGCCTGGTTTATCAGGATGCGCTTTCATAAGAAATGGGCCGGGCACAAAGGACCGCTCGTCAGGAGTGAAATGCTGGGTAAGGCAAAAATTCCGGACTTACCCTACGAGGACCCTGAGGGAAATCCTTACCAGCTTGACAGAGATTATTTTGGCAATGACCGGAAATTAGCCAATCCCTACCCCGGTCCACTCAATGAACAGAAGGAAGGGAAACAGGTTCTCAGAGTTTGGCCGAAGAAGGTGCACTAAATTTCAAAGTTGAGATTAATGAAAGAGGTTCGAATTTATTTGCTTGCCCTGTTGATGATCTTCCTGTATTCCTGTGGAAGCAATAAGCCAAAAGCAGCATCCGGGTCTCAAATAATGGGTAAGCGTTTTTTCACCTTCAATACTGTGGTTCGTGTCAATCAGATCGAAACCTCTCGGGATGAAGTCAACGGTGAGGATGAATCGGCCATTCATACCCCGGCGGAAGCCAGTGTTTTCCGGGAAGCGGTGGAGAAAGGTTGGCCGGGAGCCAGGATGACCTGGGCATTCAGCTGGCTCGCCCTGAATGATCAGCGACCCAATTACAGGGAACTCAGGGAATTGATTGTTTCTTATTATAAAAAATACGGGGATGAGATCACCTTTATCCCCGGAGGGTATTTTGCCAACATGTATAATTCGCGGGAGCAGGTGAACAGGGATCTGCATGATGGATTGCAGCTGGTGTCCGGGATGGTTGGTGACGGATACCGTCCCAAAAGTGTAATCGCAGGTTTTCTCTCAGCAGAGAATCTGATCTACCTGGCCGAAAAGGAGGGGATCCATGTCTGCCAGGGCAATATCTGGAGCCAGTACGCGGTGGACAACGGGGATGGGGAGGGATCCATATCATATCCATACTATCCCTCCCGGGAGCATTTTTGCAAACCTGCACAGGATAAGGACGACATCATCGATATCGTTAATCTGGATGGCTGGACCGTTGATTTTATCAACGCGATGCATCCGGGTGGAAGACGATTCAATGATGACTGGTGTGGTAGTCGGCAGGGGGTGGGGCCTATAGAGACGGTGATACGCCTTGGCACAGAACGCGGGACCAGAGAGATGATTGCCACAACAGCCGCCCATTTCGACCGTGGATTCGAGCTCAATGGATTCGCCTGGGTAACCTGTTGCTGGGAAATGTCGCTGGTCGAGGCCAGAAAAATATATGGATACAAGGGGCGCAACGGACTGGATGGTCTTGAAATCTGGTTCACTGAAATGCGCAAACGGTGGCCGGATGCACAATGCATCACCCAGGGGGAGTTCGGATTGCTCTGGAGGGAGCACTTCAAGAATAACGACAGCATCAACTATCGCTTTGTCCAGCGGGGATCGGGCATATGCGGTTCAGATCCCGAGATGGAGATCCGGTGGTTCATGAACAAGGATTTCAGGCTGGCCCTTCTGAGGAACTGGAAAGAAGACACTCCGGAGAAAGTTATTGATTATACACGCTATGATCTTAAGGCTATAGAACCAGCCGACCCACAGGCAGGTGAACCCATTAGGAACTGGAGTTTGATGAACCGGCTCAACCAGAAGGGTACAAGGCCGCAGGATATCCCCATAGATATTGGAGAGTTGAATGGTGAAGAACAGGCTATCATCAAAGGAAGATATCCGGATTTGTTAGAACGACCATAAATAGGAACTACAAATAGAATGGCCCGAAAACAGAAGCATCATTATTGTTTAACAATTAAAAGGAGGTATTAAAATGGCTAAGGCAAAGACAGTTTTCTTAAACCAACAAGAGATGGATCTGATTCATGCTCAGAGTGTAAAAAGCCTGCAGGAAATTGGTATAAAAGTTCACAGCAAGCCAGTCCTTGAAATACTTGAGAAGAACGGAGCGAGTGTGGATTACAATGCGATGGTTGCCAAAATTCCTGAAAAGATGGTTAACCAGGCTCTTGAGAGCGTTCAAAAGGAATTTACACTATGCGCCCGCGATCCTGGACGTGATCTGAGGGTTCCTACAGAAACATATCCGTGGGTGACTACCAGCGGACTTGCAGTTTTTGTTAATGATTATGACGCTGGAAAGTATCGGGATTCTACCAGTAAGGATATCGCAGAGTTTACAAGACTTGGAGATGCAGTTGATACAGTTGATTTTCTTTGGACGGCCTTAACCGCAAGAGATGTTACACCTCATGCCCATGGTCCACATGAATTGTGGTTGACCATGCAAAATACTACCAAACATGTGCAGGGTGTTACAGCACAAAGTGCTGAAGATGCAAAAGTGCAGATTGAGCTGGCGGCTCTTATAGCAGGAGGAAAAGAAGAATTGAGAAAACGTCCCCTCTTTTCTGTAATAGCCTGCCCGATCGCACCACTAACCTATGAGAGAGGCTCCATTGAAGCGCAGGTAGAACTGGCAAAAGCCGGGATACCGGTTGCTTCCATGTCCATGTCAATAGGTGGCGTGTCTGCTCCTGTTCCTGTGGCAGGAATGATGGTAAATGCCAATACTGAAAATCTGGGGAGTATTGTCATCTCACAAATGGCAGCACCTGGTGCACCCCACATCTATTGCTCCGAGTCTGCACCAATGAATATGACTTCAGCCAGCCTTAACTATAGTTCAGTTGATAAGAGTTTTATAAGCATCGGTCTGGCACAAATGGCAGAAAGATACAATCTCCCATCTCTTGTCGCGGATGGTGGATGGGGTAAAAAGGTTGAAGGTGGAATTTCAGGAGTGATGATCCCTGCTACTCAACTCACAGGAATTATGGGCGGATCAGACATCGTAACTGGACTGGGATCAGTTGATTCTGCTAAAGGAATCTCATTTGAACAGTTTATTATTGATTCCTACATGTGGGATTGCAGTAAAAACTATTTACATGAAGTTGTAATATCAGAAGAGAGGATTGGTCTGGACGCGGTTAAAGAAGTTGGGCATGGCCATGATTTTCTTACACATCCTCACACTCTGAACTATATGACTGGCGAGCTAACCATCTGGGAAAGAGAAAAACTTGACCTGTTGGAGATGAATGCCAATGAAATGCCTGCTGAAGCTAACAGAATAGTGAAGAGCATACTGGATAAGCATCAGGTTGAACCGCTTACAAATGATCTCATTAAAAAGGGCGATGCAATTATTGCGAAGTACGAAGATGTAGTGGGTGGTTAAGGTATTTGAATATCAAACGTGAGTTTATAAGACTGGCAAACAGATCAAGGATATAGTATCGGGTGATTATATCAATTGCAATTGAGGATTTTATATCCTGTAAAGTGGGTTTGGGCAAATTGTAAAATTAATCGTATGAAAAATATCCTAATCGTTTTCATTGTATCAATATTTTTTGGATGCAGCCAGCAGGAAGTACAGATCCCGGATCTAGCAGAAGGCTTTCGGAATCCAGCTAAAGAAGCCCGGCCTAGGGCTTACTGGAACTGGTTGAATGGAGATGTTACAAAAGAAGGATTGACCCGCGACCTGGAAGAGGCCAGGGATAAAGGACTGGGAGGACTGCTGATGTGGGATACGGAGGCCATGAAAAATCCGGACGGGTTTGTTCCTGCAGGTCCACCTTTCATGGGTGATGAGTCGGTCGGATTCATACATCATACCATTAATGAGGCAAAACGACTGGAAATGGACCTGGGACTGATCTGTGCCAGTGGATGGAATTCCGGCGGTACCTGGGTGCCCCCTGAAATGGCAAG
>JAOZLK010000278.1 GCA_029934875.1 Bacteroidales bacterium
TAATCATCCCGATAAGATACCGGTGGTCTATAACCCTTCAGCCGCAGGATTATATAAGCATGGGACGAAATTGCTGGATCTATTCAATGCGTATCCTCCGGATAATCCGGTTGACTTTAATTCAATACCGGCTCCCTCTCCGGGAAGCATTAACAGTGAGGGAAAGTACTATGAAATCATCAGGGATGAATGGGGGACAGAGTGGGAATACCTGATTTTCGGAGTTGCCGGACATCCCAAAAACTACCCGTTTGGAAGCTGGGAAGAGGCCCTGGATTATAGTTTTTCGCCTCCGTTGATTACGGTTCCTGCAAAGGATGAGGTCATCAATCACAGGGACAACTTTTTAATTTTTTCAGGCTGGACTTCCATTTTTGAAAAACTTCATGCCCTGCGTCCCATGGACGAAGTGTTAATGGATATTCTTACCGGAGACAAATATCTTATTTCCTTCCTCGACAGGATGGTTGAATTCTGGCTGGAGGTTACAGAAAATCTGATAAACAGCGGTGTGGATGTGATGGTTTTCGGAGATGATTGGGGCATGCAGCAAAGTCCGATGATTTCTCCGGACATATTCCGCGAGGTTTTCAAACCCCGTTATCAAAAGCTGATGGAACCCATTCACCGGGCCGGACGAAGAACCTTCCTCCACTGTTGTGGATATATGGGGGATATTTTCGATGATTTTCTGGATCTTGGTATCAATGGATTGTGGCCACAGATCACTCTCTATGAGAATGACCCGTCATTTACCCGGAAGTGTATTGATCACCGGGTGACCCTCTATATTCATCCCGACCGCCAGCAATTGATCCCCCTGGGAACACCAGCGGAAATAGAGAGGTCAATTGCCAATTATGCTGAAAAATATCATAAGATCGGAGGCGGAGCAATCTTCTATGTGGAGATCGAAAATGATGCCCCTTTTGAAAATGTAAAAGCTTTAGTGGAATCTATTGATAAATACAGAACCCTGTAAAAAATGAAAATCAAACAGCAATCATTCGTTGTAGTGGCGGGCATAGGAGCAATACTTCTGTCTCTATTGTTGCCCGGTTGCACGCCACCTCCAAAACCGGAACAAAGGCCAAATGTAATTTTCCTTCTAATTGATGATCAACGCAACACCTCCCTGGGATGTGCGGGTCATCCCATTATTAAAACCCCTGTGATTGATGATCTGGCAGGCCATGGAGTGCGCTTCAGCAATGCTTTTGTTACTACATCTATCTGTGCTGCCAGCCGTGCCTCCATATTTACCGGGATGCATGAAAGAACCCATCAATTTACCTTTAACACCAAACCTCTGTCGCAGGAGTACCTGAATACAAGTTATCCGGTCTTGCTGAGAGAAGCAGGTTATCACACCGGATTTATCGGAAAATTTGGTGTTGAGGTGGAAGGTTATCAGCCACATGAGTTATTTGATAGTTTCAGGGCTCTTGGTAGATGGATGTATTTCAAGAAGCAGCAGGATGGGTCTGAAAGACATATTACCGAGTTAATGGGTGATTATGCAGGGGATTTCTTAAAAAACGTACCGGATGGAGAGCCATTCTGTCTTTCACTGAGTTTTAATGCATCACATGCTGAAGATGCGGATAAGGAGAATCATTTCCCATGGCCAAAGGCTGTGGATGGGATGTACGAGGATGTGGAGATTCCCGAACCCCGCCTTTCTGATCCGGCGATATATGAGGCTCAACCGGATTTTCTTAAAAATTCCATAAACAGGGATCGCTATTACTGGAGATGGGATACGCCTGAAAAGTATCAAAAGAATATGCGCGCCTATTTTCGCATGATCAGCGGAGTTGACAGGGTGATTGGCCGCATCAGGGATGAATTGAAACAAAATGGTCAGGATGAAAATACAGTAATCATCTATCTGGGTGATAATGGATACTATATGGGCGATCGCGGATTTGCCGGAAAATGGTCACATTACGAGGAGTCATTGCGTGTTCCGCTTATCATTTACGATCCACGTTTACCTGAACAGCAGCGTGGAAAGGTGCAGGATAAAATGGCGCTGAATATTGATGTTCCCTCAACAATTCTGGATATATGCGGGCTTGACATCCCTGAACAATATGAAGGACAGAATCTCACACCGCTTGTTCAGGGTGAAGATATGAGTGATTGGCGGAATGATTTTTTCTGTGAGCATTTAATGGAGACTCCAAGCATACCAAAGTGGGAGGGAATACGGCATGAAAGATATGTATATGCCCGTTACTTTGAACAGGACCCGGCTTATGAATTCCTTCATGATCTGGAGACCGACCCTGATCAGTTAAAGAATTATGCCTCTGATCCGGATTACTTATCAAAACTGGAGGAGATGCGTAGTCGTTGTGATGCGTTAAAAAGCGAATATGAATCTAACAGAATTGAAAAAATAGTCAAATGAGATTCTTTATAATTGTTATTTGTCTGCCTTTATTATTGCTGATAAATGCTTGCCATTCCGCCGGTACAAAAAAGGATTATCCAATTCATCCTGTTGCGTTTACAGATGTAAGTATTGATGACAATTTCTGGTCTCCCCGCCTGGAAACAAACCGCAAGGTAACAATACCTTACTGTTTCCAGCGCTGTGAAGAGACAGGCCGTATTGATAACTTTGCCATTGCCGGCGGATTAATGGAAGGCGAATATGAGGGTGCCCGTTTCAATGATTCAGATGTCTATAAAGTGATTGAAGGAGCGGCTTATTCGCTGAGTGTACATCCGGATCCGGCACTGGAAACGTACCTGGATGATTTAATCGCAAAAATTGCAGCAGCCCAGGAAGAGGATGGTTATTTGTCGACCCCGCGTACCATAATAAAAACTGGTCTGGCTGACCGGTTTAACGGGATGTATGGGAACGATGAACGCTGGTCCCGGTGCGATCACGGACATGAGTTGTATTGTGTGGGACACCTGTATGAAGCTGCGGTGGCTCACTATTTGGCCACAGGGAAACGGACATTATTGGAGGTGGCGCTTCGCAACGCAGATTTGATATGCAGTGAATTCGGGCCCGGTAAAATACGCAATGTTCCTGGACATGAGGAGATCGAAATCGGGCTGGTTAAACTGTATCGTATTACAGGTGCAGAAAGATACCTGAATACGGCCAGGTTTTTTATTGACGAACGGGGACATTACAACGGACGTGAGCCACACGGATATAAGAATGATGATAAGCACTGTCAGGATCATAAACCTGTCATTGAACAGACCGAGCCGGTCGGGCATGTTGTCCGTGCCCTTTACCTTTATTCAGGTGTGGCAGATATTGCAGCCATAACCGGAGATTCTTCCTATTTGAAACCGCTCAATACAATCTGGAACAACATTGTTGGTAAAAAGCTGTACCTGACCGGAAATATGGGCGTTCAGGATTATCATGAAGGGTTTGGTGAAGATTATATGCTTCCCAATCTCAAAGCATATAACGAAACCTGTGCCGGAATTGGCAATGCAATGTGGAACCATCGAATGTTCCTTTTATCAGGAGATTCCAAATACCTGGACATTCTGGAGCGCGATCTTTATAATGGAATTTTATCCGGTGTGTCCCTGGAGGGGAATACCTTCTTCTATCCTAATCCCCTGGCTTCCGAGGGAGAATACAGACGTTCTCCATGGTTCCACTGTGCATGTTGCCCGACCAATATTGCCCGCTTTATGCCATCCATCCCAGGGTATGTTTATGCTCATAGAGGAGATGCGGTATATGTTAATTTGTTTATCGCCGGGACCGGGCTTATCAATCTTCCCGGTAACCCTGTGAACCTTAAACAGGAAACAGAATATCCGTGGGAGGGAATGGTGAGAATAACTGTGGATCCTCAAAAATCGGATGAGTTTGGGATTAATATACGAATTCCCGGCTGGAGCCAGAACAGGGTGGTTCCCTCTGATCTGTACACTTACATGGATCGAAATGAAGATCAGGTTACCCTGACTGTAAATGGTGGTAAGGTTGAAATTGAATTGGAAAATGGTTTTGCAGGTATAAGGCGTGTATGGGAAAAAGGCGATCTTATTGAAATGCACCTGCCCATGTCAATACGGAACGTATCAGCACACGCCGGTGTAAAAGAGGACCAGGGCAAAGTTGCACTGGAACGGGGACCCATTGTTTACTGCGCAGAGGGTATTGATAATAATGGCAAAGCACTTCAGCTTACTCTCCCTGAACAGCAGGATCTATCTGTTCAATACCTTCCGGAATTATTGAATGGTGTGGCTGTTATCTCAGATCAGCAAAATGAATTTATGGCAATTCCATATTTCGCATGGGCGCATCGCGGCGATTCTGAAATGGCAGTTTGGTTGAATGCCGATAGAAACTAAAATATTATTGTTATGAGACGCTTATTACTATTTCTTTTTATTATTTTGATTTGCCCGGTGTATGCCCAGGATAGCCTGGAAAGAGACTCACTGAGAAATATGCTGATTATCACCTGTCATCCCGACGACTGGGAGCTAAGCATGGCAGGTACAGCGTATATGCTCAAAGACAAATACAATATTCATGTTATCATTGCTTCTGACGGGGAGCGTGGTAACAGCAAAGAGCCTGATACGGATGTTGCTGCACTCAGGGTGGGACATGCCATGCAGTCAGCCGAAAAGATCCATGCGCAGAACCATTTCTTCAGGATGCCGGACGGCGAGATCTATGCCGATGAGGATGCTGTTCAGAGAACCGTCAAACTCCTGGAAGAGCTTGATCCTGCACTTATCTTTTTGCACTGGCCAATCGATAAACCCGATCATGCAGCTGCATCTGCAATGGCAATGATGGCCCTTTCTAAAACGGGGATGATGTACAACAGGGAGGTCTACTTTTTTGAAGTCGGACTATTGAATCATTTTACCCCTGATGTATATGTAGATATTTCACCGGTATGGGATATAAAAAAGGAACTTGTCAGTATTCATGAACGTAATAAAGACCGCCCATTCGCAATGCATAGAATAGCTGAAAGGAGTTCAGTATATCATGGACGCACAAACCGCTGTAAGTACGCTGAGGCTTTCATACCACTTTTCCCCTTTTCCAATGTAAGATACAGGAACAGAATTGGATGTTCATTACTTGATCTCTAGCATAAAGGACTCAATTAATAAAGAATTGGAAATGAAGAAGTTTTTTGTGAATAGTATTTTACTTTCGGTTCTGTTTATGACTATCATTTCCGCGCAGGAATCTGAAGAGATCAGGCTGCTTATTCAGGGTGATGATATTGGCATGAGTCATTCAATAAATGAAGCTTGTATTGCAGCTTACCAGGATGGAGTGATGCGAACCGTTGAGATAATGGTTCCGTGTCCGTGGTACCCGGAGGCTGTAAAACTACTCATTGAGAATCCAGGGCTGGAAGTTGGGCTACACCTGGTGCTAACCAGTGAATGGGAAGCATATAAATGGCGTCCACTAACGGATGCACCAAGTATAGTGGATCAAAATGGCTATTTCTTTCCAATGACATGGCCAAATAAGAACTATCCTGATAGCGTGGCTTTATTAAATGTCAATTGGGATTCAGAAGAGCTTGAAACAGAACTCAGAGCACAAATTGACCAGGCAATGAAGGACCTTCCCCGCATCAATCATCTCTCTTCTCACATGTATGTCTCTAACAGCTCACCGGAATTCGGGGAAATATTTGAAAAACTGGCTAATGAGTATAATTTACGATTGATAGGTGATTTTAATGTTGAAAGAATCCCTTTCGGAGGGAAGGAGAAAAGCCCGGCAGAGAAGGAAGAGGAATTATTAAGGATAGTTGAGGAACTGGAACCTGGTACATGGATGCTGGTTGATCATCCTGGCTTTGATAACCCGGAAATGAGAGCATTGACTCATAAAGGTTATGAGAATGTTGCTGCTGACCGGGCAGGTGTAACAGTAGCTTTTTCAAGTGAAAAGGTTAGGGAGCTTATTATTAGGAGGGGAATTAAACTAATAACATATCAGGATTTGTTGGATGAAGAAAAGTATGCTGGAGAAGCATTATTCGAATAATACAGATTATGAAACAAAAAGAGATTTTAAAAAAAGCCGGATATGGGATATTGGCTCTATTGGTGATCAGTCTGACCATATTTGTTGTACAGGATCTATGGGCAAAAGAGAAACCCCAGCCACCTAACATCCTCTTCTGTATTTCTGATGATCAGTCCTGGCCTCATACCTCCATCGGCGGATGTGAAGCTGTTCAGACACCAGGCTTTGACCGGATTGCCAGAGATGGTATTATGTTTAACCAGGCTTTTTGTGCCGCGCCGGCCTGTGATCCTTCACGAGCCGCCATTTTAACCGGACAGGATATTTGGCGGC